>NZ_JBEXZD010000003.1:0-203876 GCF_040628575.1 Streptomyces sp. NPDC006393 | reverse complement strand
GGTCCTGCTCCGCCCTTCTCGGTGGGATCGGTGGGATCGGTGGGCTCGGCTGACGGGTGCCCACGGGCACCTGCTGCCACAGCCGTTCACCAATGCCCGGCACCCGGGCCGGGGCCGGCCGCGCGGACGGGACGGGCCGGGCGGTCCCCGAGGGACCGCCGGGTCTCGGCACGTCCGCGGGGCGGACCTCGCTCCGCTCGCCTCCGCACGCGGCCAGGGCCGTCAGAAGGAAACCGCAGGCCGCGCCCGCGGCCATCGCACGCCTTGCACCACCGCTTCGCATGAACCCATGGTGGCCATCACAATACGGGCGATCTACTTGGCATTGGTCCAAATAGCCTTATCCGCCTCTCTCCGGAATGTGCGGGGCATGTCGGTCGGCCCGGAAGCACAGCAGGCGCACAGGCGCACGGGGTGCGCCCGGAGCACCCAATCCCGTTCCCCCGCACGGAAAACCGCTTGCTTTCCACAACTGGGCGCAGCGACGCTGTCACGACTTGTCGCCGCCCTTCGCGGCACCTTCCGCCCCTGACACGAGCAACTGGGACGTCATGCAGATTCAAGACCTTCCGTATCCCGACCCGGGTGTGCCGGACGCACGCTCGGGTCCCCGATTCCTGTGGTGGCTGGGGCGGAACCAGCTCGGCGGGCAGCTGAAGGCACTGGCCTGGGGGCTGCTCCACTTCGCCTCGGTCTCCGCACTGCCGTTCTGCGTCGGCCTCGCCGTTCAGGCGGTCGTCGACCGCTCCGGTACGCGACTCGCCCTGACCGGCGGACTGCTGGTGCTGGCCTGCGCCGGCAACGCGCTCGGCGACACCTTCCTGCACCGCGCCGCGGTCACCAACTGGATCACGGCGGCCGCACGCGTGCAGCAGTTGCTGGCCCGCAAGGCCGCCCAGTTGGGCTCGGCCCTGACCCGGCGGGTGGCGGCCGGCGAGGTGGTGGCCGTCTCCACCGGTGACGTCGAGAAGATCGGCTGGTTCGTGGAGGCGGTGTCCCGGTTCACGGCGGCGGCGGTCACCATCGTGCTCGTCTGCGTCTCCCTGCTCTTCTACCAGCCGGCGCTCGGCGTGGTCGTAGCGGCGGGTCTGCCCGCGCTGGCGCTCGCGGTGCTGCCGCTGCTGCCTCGCGCGACCCGGCGTGCCGACCTGCAACGCGAGAAGGCGGGGCGCGCCACCGAGCTGGCCTCCGACACCGTCGCCGGCCTGCGGGTGCTGCGCGGCATCGGCGGTGAGGAGCTGTTCCTCGACCGCTACCGCCGCGCGTCCCAGGAGGTACGGCACGCGGCCGTCCGCAGTGCCCGTATGTGGTCCCTGATCTCCGCCATCCAGGTCCTGCTGCCTGGCCTGCTGCTGATCGCCGTCGTCTGGTACGGCGTGCACCTGGCCCGGACGGGGCGGATCACCGTGGGCGAACTCGTCACCGTCTACAGCTCCGTGATGGTGCTCACCTATCCGCTGCGGCACTTCGAGGAGATCGCCATGGCGTACTCCTTCTCCCGCCCGTCGGCCGGTCGAGCCGCACGGGTGCTGTCGCTGGAGCGAAGCTCGGAGGTCTCCTCGTCCCCGGTCGGGGCCGAGGTCTCCTCGTCCCCGGCCCGGGCGCCCGTGTCCGCCCTCTCCGGTGACCTGTACGACCCGGTGACCGGGCTGCGGGTGCCCGCCGGCCTCCTGACCGCCGTGGTGTGCGGGGATCCGGACGCGGCGGGACGTCTCGCGGACCGGCTGGGCGGCCACCCCGCCGAGCCCGGGCCGGGGGCCTCGGTGCTGCTGGGCGGCGTACCGCTGGACGAACTGCCGCTCGACACGGCCCGCGCGGCCGTCCTGGTCCAGGACAAGGACCCGGTGCTGCTCTCCGGTTCGCTGCGTGACCTGCTCGATGTCCCCTCCTCCGGTGATGTCCGCGCCGATGAGGCGCTGGCGGCGGCCCAGTGCGCCGACGTCCTGGACGCGCTGGCCCAGGCGTCGCCGGTGGCCGGCGATCCGATGGACGTGCGGATCACCGAGCGCGGCCGGTCGCTGTCCGGCGGCCAGCGCCAGCGTCTGGCCCTGGCCCGGTCCCTGATCACCGACCCGGAGGTGCTCGTCCTGGACGAGCCGACCTCGGCCGTCGACTCCCACACCGAGGCGCGGATCGCGGAGGGACTGCGAGCCCTGCGGACCGGACGCACCACCGTGGTCCTCACCTCCTCGCCGCTGCTCCTGGACCGCGCCGACCGGGTGGTGCTCGTCCACGAGGGAACGGCGGCGGCGGTCGGCGTGCACCGCGACCTGGTGCGCACCGAACCCCGGTACCGCGCGGTGGTGACCCGGGAGACGGACGAGGAGCGCGCCGTGCACGAGGTGCTCGCCAGCGACGGAACACCGCGGCGCGACGCGCGGCATCCACTGGCGGACGGATCCGCCCCGCGGGACGCTGCGCGGGATCCGCTCGAGGACGAGGCCGCCCTGCGGGGTGCCCTGGAAGAGATCGAGGAAACGGCATGATCGGCGTGGCTCCACCGGCGTACGACCCGGCGGCCCCGACGACGGCGACCACCCTGCCCGTCGGCGCCCCCGCCACCGTACGCGCCTATGTCCTGGAGCTGCTGCGCCGGCACCGCCGGGCCTTCCTGCTCCTCGTCACCGTCAACACCGTCGCCGTGCTCTCCTCCATGGCGGGACCCTGGCTGCTGGGCGACCTGGTCGAGCGCGTCTCGGACGACACGCGGGAACTCCGTCTGGGCCTCACCGTCTCGCTGTTCGTGCTGGCTCTGCTCGTACAGGCCGTGTTCGTCCGCGAGGTCCGGCTGCGCGGCGCGACGCTCGGTGAGCGGATGCTGGCCGATCTGCGCGAGGACTTCCTCATCCGGTCGGTCGGGCTGCCGCCGGGCGTGCTGGAGCGGGCGGGCACCGGTGACCTGCTGTCCCGCATCACCACGGACATCGACCGGCTCGGCAACGCGATGCGCGAGGCCGTTCCACAGCTGGCGATCGGGGTGGTCTGGGCGGCGCTGCTGTTGGGCGGCCTCGTCGTCACGGCGCCCCCGCTCGCCGCCGCCGTGCTGCTGGCGCTGCCACTGCTGGTGATCGGCTGCCGCTGGTACTTCCGGCGGGCGCCGTCCGCGTACCGGTCGGAGGCCGCGGGCTACGCCGCCGTGGCCGCCGCGCTCGCCGAGACGGTCGACGCCGGACGCACCGTGGAGGCGCACCGGCTCGGCGACCGGCGGATCGGCCTGTCGGAGCGCCGGATCAAGGAGTGGACGGCGTGGGAGCGCTACACGCTGTGGCTGCGCTCGGTGCTGTTCCCGGTCATCAACGTCACCCATGTGACCGTGCTCGCCTCGGTGCTGATGGTCGGCGGCCTGTTCGTGCTGCAGGGATGGATCGGGGTCGGCCAGCTGACCACGGGCGCGCTGATCGCGCAGATGCTCGTCGACCCGGTCGGGCTGATCCTGCGCTGGTACGACGAGTTGCAGGTGGCGCAGGTCTCGCTGGCCCGGCTGGTCGGTGTCCGCGACATCGAGCCGGAGGCGGGGGACGACTCGCTTGCCCCGGACGGCAGGAACGTGCACGCGGACCGAGTGCACTTCGGCTACCGGGAGGGGGTCGACGTGCTGCGCGAGGTGTCCCTGCGGGTGGCACCGGGCACCCGGCTGGCCCTGGTGGGCCCCTCGGGCGCCGGCAAGTCCACGCTGGGCCGGCTGCTCGCCGGTATCTACGCCCCCCGTGACGGCCGGATCACCCTCGGCGGCGCCGAACTGTCCCGGATGCCCGCCGAGGCGGTGCGCTCCCACGTCGCCCTCGTCAACCAGGAGCACCACGTCTTCGTGGGCTCCCTGCGCGACAACCTCCTGCTCGCCCGCTCCGACGCGGCCGACGCCGAGCTGTGGGCCGCGCTGGGCGCGGTCGACGCCGATGCCTGGGCCCGTGCCCTGGCCGACGGCCTGGACACGGAGGTCGGCTCCGGCGGTCTCGCCCTCACACCGGCCCAGGCACAGCAGATCGCGCTGGCCCGCCTGGTCCTGGCCGACCCGCACACGCTGGTTTTGGACGAGGCGACCTCGCTCCTCGACCCGCGAGCGGCCCGGCACCTGGAGCGGTCCCTGGCCAGGGTCCTCGACGGGCGCACGGTCGTCGCCATCGCCCACCGGCTGCACACCGCCCACGACGCCGACGTGATCGCCGTCGTCGAGAACGGACGCATCAGCGAGCTGGGCAGTCATGACGAGCTCGTCGCGGCCGACGGCGCGTACGCGGCACTGTGGCGGTCCTGGCACGGCTGAACGGACGATGTCCCGACCCACCCGGACGGGGGCCATGTGCCCGCGGGTGGGGGTCGCACGTGCCGTGTGCCCGCGGGTGGGGGTCGCACGCGCGGAAGCACTGTGGCCGGCCGCTGGGCCGAGGCCGTCCCGGAGGCCGGTCGCCGCACCGGCCCGGACCGCGTCCGCGGCTTCGGGCCTGGTGACGGCCCGGGTACCGGGCGCGATGCCGGGTGCCGGACCGTCGCCGGACGGGGTGCGGGCGGGATGCGGCTGCCGTGCCGTTGCGCGGTGCCGAACAGGGGTGGAAGGCTGGAAAGCGGCAGCGGCTCGGGGAGCGCCCGGGAACCGTCCGGTTCGTGCCGGGTGATAGCCGTGCCCCGCGCACCGGCGGCCGGCCGTCGGCCGCGGTGAGAACGGGCCCGTCCCCACCACCTGGAGGTATCCGTGGACAACGCCGACGGATGGGGCGACGACGTCTACCAGCCCGATGAGACCTCCGAGATCAAGGAAGACACGGGGGTGCTCGACTCGGAGGACACGCTGGTGTACGACGGTGTCGACGATCCCCTGGACCGTGGCTGGTCCCCTCCGGAGCGGCCATGGGCTGTGGAGCACTCCGGCGTGACCGCGGCGGAGCGCCATCAGGGCGAGACGCTGGACCAGCGCCTGGCCGAAGAGCTGCCCGATATGGCCGCGCCGGACGGCGACGGCATCGGTGACTGCGAGGGCACCGACGGGGAGGTCCTGGACAACGAGGTCGGCGCGGCACGCTCCGGTCGTCTCGTCGCACCCGACGAAGGCGCGCACGAGGACGAGGAGAGCGCGCTGGTCGCCACGGACGTGGGCATCGACGGCGCGGCGGCCTCCGCCGAAGAAGCCGCGATGCACGTCGTCGACGAGGACACCCTGTCGGGCTGAAACCGCGGCCCGGCCGGCGCCGCTCCGGCCCGGTGCCCCGTCCCCGCCGCACGAGGAGCACGCATGCAGCAGGACAAGCACCCCGAGTACCGCCCCGTCGTCTTCCGTGACCGGGCAGCCGGATACGCCTTCCTCACCCGGTCGACCGCGACGAGCGACCAGACGATCGACTGGGACGACGGCGAGACCTACCCGGTGGTGGATGTGGAGATCTCCTCGGAGAGCCACCCGTTCTACACGGGCAGGGCCCGCACGGTGGACTCCGAAGGCCGCATCGCCCGGTTCGCACGGCGCTACGGCGGGGACGCCGGGCAGGACGCGACCGGGCGCCCTGAGGCGGTGCGCCCCAGCGGGCCGAGCCCGCGCCTCAGATGAAGTTCAGCGCGCCGGCGCAGCCCACCCCGCCCAGGACCATGAACGCCGGCATCAGCACCTTGAGCTCGACCCAGCTGCCCGCCCGGAACCGAATCGCCTTCGGCGGGCCGACCGGGTACCAGCGCTTGCGGCCCACCGGTATCGGCCACAGGATCGGGCAGCCCGAGACGGTCAGCGCGTCCCCGATGTCGTGCACCAGCGCGCCCAGCACGATCGGCAGCCCCAGCCACAGGTACTCCTGGCCCGGAGCGCTGAACAGCCAGTCGGAGCCGTTGCCCGGCTTGTCCAGGATCCCGGCGAGGATCCAGGCGCTGGTCGCGGCCAGCAGCCACACCAGGATGTCGCTGCTGGAGCCGCGGGCCGCGCGCCACAGCAGACCCTCGATGGCCAGCACCATGTGCGCGAAGAGGATCGCCAGCACCGCCCAACGGCCCCCGGTGATCGCCGCCACCGAGGCGCCCGCGCCGATCAGCACCGCCCACAGCCAGGTGTGGGTCAGTGTCCGGTGGCCGCCGGAGCGGCGCGGGTCGCCCTTCTTGCGCGTCGCCTTGTAGGCGGCGTAGGACAGCTTGTCGACGATCTCGCAGAGCCAGCGCGACAGGGGTCCGAAGGCACGCGAGATGGTGGCGGCCTTGTGGTCGAGGTCCGGGGCGAGCGCCGCCCCGGCACAGATCAGGGCGCCGCACAGCAGAACCGGCCAGGGCATCGCGTGTCCGGCCGCCGCGGCCGCGGCTCCTACACCGAGCCAGGCCGCCGCGCCCGACAGTGAGTGTGCTGGTCCCATCATGGCCGTTGCCCGCCCCATTCCTCGTGTTCCGCTGTCCAGTTGTCCTGGTGCTCTGTTGCCACGTCGGCGCCACAGCGTAGCGGTCGTGATCTTCGGTCCGGCAGCCGATTCCCTCCTCGGGCGGGGGGCCAGGCAAGATGGGTGCGTGACCCTCATCGATCAGCTGCCGCCGACCGCCGACCCCGACGCCCTCTACGAAGCCTTCGAGTCGTGGGCCGAGGAACGGGGTCTCACGCTCTACCCCCACCAGGAGGAGGCGCTGATCGAGGTGGTCTCCGGTGCGAACGTGATCGTCTCGACGCCCACCGGCTCGGGCAAGAGCATGATCGCCGCGGGTGCGCACTTCGCCGCCCTGGCCCGGGACGAGGTCACCTTCTACACCGCGCCGATCAAGGCCCTGGTGTCGGAGAAGTTCTTCGAGCTGTGCAAGCTGTTCGGCACCGAGAACGTCGGCATGCTCACCGGCGACGCCTCCGTCAACGCCGACGCGCCCGTCATCTGCTGCACCGCCGAGGTGCTGGCGTCGATCGCGCTGCGCGACGGCAAGGACGCGGACGTCGGCCAGGTCGTCATGGACGAGTTCCACTTCTACGCCGAGCCCGACCGCGGCTGGGCCTGGCAGATCCCGCTGCTGGAACTGCCCCAGGCGCAGTTCGTCCTGATGTCGGCGACGCTCGGCGACGTCTCGTTCTTCGAGAAGGACCTCACCCGCCGCACCGGCCGCCCCACCGCCGTGGTCCGCTCGGCGACGCGCCCGGTGCCGCTGTCCTACGAGTACTGCCGCACCCCGCTCACCGAGACGCTCACCGACCTGCTCCAGACGCGGCAGGCACCGGTGTACATCGTGCACTTCACCCAGGCGCAGGCCGTGGAGCGGGCGCAGGCGCTGATGAGCATCAACATGTGCTCGCGCGAGGAGAAGGAGCAGATCGCCGAGCTGATCGGCAACTTCCGTTTCACCACGAAGTTCGGCCGCAACCTCTCCCGCTACGTCCGGCACGGCATCGGGGTCCACCACGCCGGCATGCTGCCCAAGTACCGGCGCCTGGTGGAGAAGCTCGCGCAGGCCGGCCTGCTGAAGGTGATCTGCGGCACGGACACGCTCGGTGTGGGCGTCAACGTCCCGATCCGCACCGTGCTGTTCACTGCCCTGACCAAGTACGACGGCAGCCGTGTGCGCACGCTGCGCGCCCGGGAGTTCCACCAGATCGCCGGCCGGGCCGGGCGGGCGGGCTTCGACACGGAGGGCTTCGTCGTCGCCCAGGCCCCCGAGCACGTCATCGAGAACGAGAAGGCGCTCGCCAAGGCGGGCGACGACCCGAAGAAGCGCCGCAAGGTCGTCCGAAAGAAGGCGCCGGAGGGCTTCGTCGGCTGGACGGACACCACGTTCGACAAGCTCATCGCCTCCGAGCCGGAGCCGCTGACGTCCCGGTTCCGG
Source organism: Streptomyces sp. NPDC006393 (assembly GCF_040628575.1). Lineage (NCBI taxonomy): Bacteria > Bacillati > Actinomycetota > Actinomycetes > Kitasatosporales > Streptomycetaceae > Streptomyces > Streptomyces sp. NPDC006393. Next base: position 196,112 of record NZ_JBEXZD010000003.1, on the reverse strand, counting down.
GTCACGCACACGATGCTGCTGTCGGTGATCGCCCGTCCCGGCAACGCGTTCGAGGCGATGCGGCGCCTGCTGGAGGACAATCACGAGCCGCGCAAGCAGCAGCTGCGGCACATCCGGCGGGCGATCGCCATCTACCGCTCGCTGCTGGACGGCGGCATCGTCGAGAAACTCGACCGGCCGGACGCCGAGGGCCGGATCGTCCGCCTGACGGTCGATCTCCAGCAGGACTTCGCGCTCAATCAGCCGCTGTCCACGTTCGCGCTGGCCGCGTTCGAACTGCTGGACCCCGATTCCCCGTCCTACGCGCTCGACATGGTGTCCGTCGTGGAGTCCACGCTGGACGACCCGCGGCAGATCCTCGCCGCCCAGCAGAACAAGGCGCGCGGTGAGGCCGTGGCCGCCATGAAGGCGGACGGCGTCGAGTACGAGGAGCGCATGGAGCGCCTCCAGGACATCACCTACCCCAAGCCTCTGGAGGAGCTGCTCTTCCACGCGTACAACACCTACCGCAAGAACCACCCCTGGGTCGGCGACCATCCGCTGTCGCCGAAGTCCGTGATCCGTGACATGTACGAACGGGCACTGTCGTTCACGGAGTTGGTGTCCTACTACGAGCTGGCCCGCACCGAGGGCATCGTGCTGCGCTACCTGGCCAGTGCCTACAAGGCTCTGGAGCACACGATCCCGGACGACCTGAAGTCCGAGGACCTGCAGGACCTGATCGCCTGGCTGGGCGAGATGGTGCGCCAGGTCGACTCCAGCCTGCTGGACGAGTGGGAGCAGCTGGCCAACCCGGAGGAGATGACCGCCGAGGAGGCCCAGGAGAAGGCCGACCAGGTCAAGCCGGTCACCTCCAACGCGCGCGCCTTCCGGGTGCTGGTCCGCAACGCCATGTTCCGCCGTGTGGAACTCGCCGCCCTCGACCAGGTCGAGGAGCTGGGCGAGCTGGACGCCGAGGCCGGGTGGGACGCCGAGGCGTGGGGCGAGGCGATGGACAAGTACTGGGACGAGTACGACGACCTCGGCACCGGTCCCGACGCCCGTGGCCCCAAGCTGCTGGTGATCAAGGAGGAGCCGCAGCACGGGCTGTGGCGCGTGCGCCAGATCTTCGACGACCCCAGCGGGGACCACGACTGGGGCATCAGCGCGGAGATCGACCTCGCCGCGTCCGACGCCGAGGGCCGTGCGGTGGTCCGGGTGACCGACGTCGGGCAGCTGTGAGCGGGTGCCGGCCGGCCATGAGCACCTGCCGGCCGGCCATGAGCAGGTGCCGATCCGTACCCAGCACAGGAGAGTCCCATCCATGACGAACCCGGCCGAAAGGCTCGTCGACCTGCTCGACCTGGAGCAGATCGAGGTCAACATCTTCCGGGGCCGCAGCCCCCACGAGTCCTTGCAGCGGGTCTTCGGCGGCCAGGTGGCGGGCCAGGCCCTGGTCGCCGCCGGCCGCACCACGGACGGCGAGCGCCCGGTGCACTCGCTGCACGCGTACTTCCTGCGCCCGGGCCGGCCGGGGGTGCCGATCGTGTACCAGGTCGAGCGGGTGCGGGACGGGAGATCCTTCACCACCCGCCGGGTCACCGCGGTGCAGCAGGGCCGCACGATCTTCACTCTGACCGCCTCCTTCCACAGACCTGAACAAGGGAGCTTCGAGCACCAACTGCCGCCCGCCCGCAGCGTCCCGTCCCCGGAGTCCCTGCCGACGATCGCCGAGGAGGTCCAGACGCATCTGGGCGCGCTGCCCGAGCAGTTGGAGCGCATGGCGCGCCGCCAGCCGTTCGACATCCGCTATGTGGACCGGCTGCGCTGGACCTCCGATGAGGTCAAGGACGCCGAGCCGCGCAGCGCCGTGTGGATGCGCGCGGTCGGGCCGCTCGGCGACGACCCGCTCGTCCACACCTGCGCGCTGACCTACGCCAGTGACATGACCCTGCTCGACGCGGTGCGCCTCCCGGTCGAGCCGTTGTGGGGGCCGCGGGGCTTCGACATGGCGTCGCTGGACCACGCCATGTGGTTCCACCGGCCGTTCCGCGCGGACGAGTGGTTCCTGTACGACCAGGAGTCACCGATCGCGACGGGCGGCCGGGGCCTGGCCCGTGGGCGCATCTACGACCTGGAGGGGCGTCTGCTCGTGTCGGTCGTCCAGGAAGGCCTGTTCCGCGCGGTGTAGGCAACGCCCGCCCGTGGTTCAGACGCCTCTGCGGAAGAGCCGGCCCAGCAGGCCGTGCGACCGGTCGCGGTGGCGGGGTCGCCGGGACGGTTCGGGCCGCGCAGGTCGCCCGGGACGCCGGAGACGGTCGCGGTGCCCCTGGTGGTCAGGGTGCCGTTGGTAGCCATGGTTCCGGTGGTCGTGGCGATCCTGGTGGCTGTGGTGGTTCTGGTGACTGTGGTGGTTCTCATGGCCATGGTGGTTCTGATGGCCGGGATAACTGGACCGCTCGGGGTGCTCCGGCCGCCCAGGTGTCCCGGTCGGCTGCGGGTGCTGCGCGTGGACTGGGGGACGCTGGGTGTGCCGTGGAGCCGGGCGGGGTGCCGGCCGGTGGGTTCGCGCCTCCTCCACGGCTCGTGCCAGGTCGGCCCGGAGCCAGTCGATCTCGTCCGCGTCCTGGGCCGTCGTGATCCGCTCGGCCAGGTGGGCGGCTGGTGAACCCGGTGCGCCGTGGGCGGGCGGCCGAGTGCGAAGGCGGTTCAGACGGGCACGCTCGTAGGGGTCACCGACGATCTCCGAGACCTGGAGCGGGTCCAGCAGCGAGGCCACGGCGGCCGCCCGCTCCCAGGGGTCGTCGGCAGCTTGACGGAGCAGGAAACCCAGTTGCCTGCCACGCCAGTTGCGGGGGCGCAGGTCGACGCCGGTGTCCAACTGGTCCCGCAGCCCCTCGGGCAGGGGCCGTTTCAGCAGCGAGGCGTTCTCCGGGCCGGCGGCGAAGTCGCGCAGTTCACCGGCCAGGTAGAGCCAGACGACGGCCCGGTACCGGTTCAGATAGAACGCGACCGGTACCAGCAGGCCCAGACGCGCCAGACGAGTGAACCTGGCCGCGGTCACCTCCATGATCCGCGCGGCCTCGCTGGTGCCGACGGTCATGACACGCTCGCGCAGCGATTCCGGGAACCCTTCCTGGGTGCGGAGCCGCTCGATCTCGGCACGCGCCACGCGTCGGCCGCCTCCCCCTTCGTCGGGGAGGGTGCGGATACGGCCGAGGCTGACGGCCAGATCGAACTCGCTCCGCTTCAGGCCCAGTTCTCGTGCCGCTCGGCTCGCGGTGAAGGATGTCTCGCGCTTCCCGGCGGTCGGTACGACCGTGGGCGGGATCTCGTGCGTGATGGTGTCACCGGACATGTTCGTGCCCCCGTGGAATGTGCGGCCGGCGCCGTGTGCGCTCGGCTGCGAAAAACCGTAGCCGCTGCGGAACATCTCCGTGCGAGCCTGTGGATAACTCCCCGGGAACCAGCGAATGCGCAGGTCAGAGATCTGTTGACGGAGCTCGCTCAGGTTGCCGGGCGTCCACGTCGAGGTGTTCGCCGACCCGGTTGACCAGCAGGGTCATCTCGTAGGCGATCATGCCGATGTCGGCGTCGGCTCCGCTGAGGACGCACAGGCAGCTGCCGGTGCCGGCGGCCGTGACGAAGAGCACGGCTTCGTCGAACTCGACCATCGTCTGGCGTACGCCGCCCGCGCCGAAGTGGCGTCCGGAGCCCTTGGCCAGGCTGTGCAGTCCCGACGAGACGGCCGCCAGATGCTCGGCGTCCTCCCGCCGCAGCCCCGTGCTGGACCCCGTGACCAGTCCGTCGTTGGACAGGACCAGGGCGTGCCGTACGTGCTCCACCCGTTCGGTCAGGTCGTCGAGCAGCCAGTCGAGTGGCGGGTTCTGCGCCATATGCGGTCTCCCCCTGCGGTGGCTCCCCCCTTTGCCGGAGGGCTCCCGCAAGCCTTCCCCACCGCCGCTGCCCCGGCAAGGAGGATGGAGGCATGGCACAGAAGATGTCCGACGAGGAATGGCGGGCGTTCGTCTCGCACGGCACCCGCACCGGCAAGCTGTCGACCGTCCGGGCCGACGGTAGCCCGCACGTGGCACCGATCTGGTTTGTGCTCGACGGGGACGACGTGGTGTTCAACACCGGGAAGGAGACCGTGAAGGGGCGCAATCTGGCGCGTGACGGCCGGGTCGCGCTGTGCGTGGACGACGACCGGCCGCCGTTCAGCTTCGTGGTGCTGAGCGGTCGGGCCCGGCTGTCGGAGGACCTGGACGAGCTGCGGCACTGGGCCGCCCGGATCGGCGGCCGTTACATGGGCGCGGAGCGTGCCGAGGAGTTCGGTGCCCGCAACGGCGTCCCGGGTGAGATCCTGGTCCGGGTGCCGGTGGACAAGGTGGTGGCGGTGAGGGATCTCGCCGACTGAGGACGCCTTGCGGCCACGCACCGCGACCTGAGGCGAACGGGTGAGGGATCATGCGGAGCATGAGTGAGGACCGTGCACACGTCCAGGAGTTCTTCACCGCCCGCGCCGCCGACTGGGACAGAAGATTCCCCGACGACGGCCCCGCCTACGCGGCCGGGGTCGCCGAGCTCGGGCTGCGCGCGGGCGACCGTGTGCTCGACGCGGGGTGCGGCACCGGCCGCGCCCTGCCGCCGCTGCGCGCCGCCGTGGGAGCGTCGGGGACGGTCGTGGGCGCGGACCTGACCCCGGCCATGCTCCAGGCCGCCGTACGGGCCGGCCGGGACGGGGACGGGCACCTGCTGCTCGCCGACGTCGGCGCGCTGCCGCTGAGGTCGGGGGTGTTCGACGCCGTGTTCGCCGCGGGTCTCGTCGCGCACCTGCCGCAGCCGTCCGAGAACCTGCGGGAGCTGCGGCGCGTGGTGCGTCCCGGTGGCCTGCTGGCGCTGTTCCACCCGATCGGCCGGGCGGCGCTCGCGGCGCGCCAGGGGCGGCAGCTCACACCGGGCGACCTGCGTGCGGAGCCCAACCTGCGGTCCTTGCTCGCCGGTTCCGGGTGGCGCATGACGTCGTACGTCGACGAGGACGCCCGTTTTCTGACGCTGGCCGTGCGCGAGGACTGACACCGACGCGCGGGGCGGTCGGGCTCCTGCCGGAGCGCCGGGCCCTCCGTCACAGCCTTCCGGCGACGGCCGCCGCGAACACGTCGGGGGTGTCGAACATGATGTTGTGGCCCGCGCCGGGCACCGTCACCACGCGCACTCCGGCGGCCTCCAGACCGGTCCTGCCCGGCAGTTCGCCACTGTCTTCGCCCTGGAGGTAGAGGCGGTCGAGAGTGGTGAGTCCCTCGAGGATCGTGCGCATCGTGGGATCCGAGCCGCGCCGGAGCCCCACCGCGCTGCGATGCAGTGCGCGTGGATCGGTCAGTCGCATGGTCGCCGCCCACAGGGGCCCGACACGGACCAGCAGGCGCGCGTAGGCGTCGTGGACGAATGCGTCCTCCGTGAAGGAGGCGATGCCGCTGCTGGCCGCCGTCACCGGAGGGAACGGGTCGAGGTTGGCCTCGGCGAGGACCAGCCGCGAGACCAGCTCGGGCCGGAGGTGGGCGAGCACGATCGCCACGGCTCCGCCCATGCTGTGCGCGATCAGTTCGGCACCGGTCAGTCCGGCCGCGTCGAGCACAGCCGCCAGGGCGTCCGCGTGGTCCTCCAGGGTGTAGCCGAAGTGTTCGGGCCGGTCGCTGATGCCGTGTCCGGGCAGATCCACGAAGAGACTGCGCCGGCCCGCAAGCTCGGGCCGGGCCGCGATGTGCGCGTGGTACACCGACGACATCGACCCCAGTCCGTGCACGTAGACCCGAGCGGGTTCCGCTCCGGGCACCTCCGTCCAGCGGATGCGGCTTCCCCGCGCGTCGAACTCGGCCTGCCTCATGTGGCCCTCCCTCGTGGCATCGCCTGCCTGTCGGCAGATCACCAGGATACATCGGTCCCGAGGTATATCGAAGTTGGTGTACCACTGGACCGCTGTACTACGCGGATGGGAGACAATGCGCGCATGCTGGAGCTGGCCATCCTGGGATTCCTGTACGACGCTCCCCTGCACGGGTACGAGCTGCGCAAGCGCATCACCGCGCTGACGGGACACGTACGGCCGGTCGCCGAGAGCACGCTCTACCCGGCGATCAAACGGCTGGAGCAGGCGGGTCTGCTCGAGAGGGCCACGGAGCCGGGGGCCGTGGCGGCCCCGCGCCACGTCCTCACGCTCACCGACGACGGCAGACGCGAGCTACGCCGCCGGCTCGCCGAACCCGTCCAGCGCGACATCACCGACGAGAACCGCTGGTTCACCGTCCTGGCCTTCCTCAGGCACCTGGACGACCCCGGCGCCCAGGCCGCCGTGCTGCGCCGCAGACTGGCCTTCCTGGAGACGCCCTCGAGTTTCTTCTACGACGGGGACCGGCCGGTGCGCGCCGAGGAGCTCGACGACCCGTTCCGGCGCGGCATCCTCACCGTCGCGCGCGCCACCACGGAGGCGGAACTCGCCTGGCTGCGCGCCACGATCGACGCACTGGACGACGCGGCCCGCTGAACCATCGGCGCCAGTAGGGCCGGTAGGCGCGGTGGCGGCGGCCAGGAGTCCGCACGCGGCGCTCGAGCGCCCCGAAGCCGCGGGCACACCGAAGCCCGCCACTGCTTCGCCGCGCCGTGCCCCTTCTGCCGCCGGAGCTCCAACTCTACTGTGAGTGGCAGCAGATGAACGATCTGTGCCGGTTTCCGCTCAGGGAAGGGGCCCGCATGTTCGGCAGACTCCGCAAGTCCTTCGCCGGAGTGGTCTCCTCGGTGCGCGCGGAGGGCGGCAGTGGCGGCCACGACCGCGCGCACAACCTGTTCGAGGCCGCCGCCGCTTATGTATCGGCCTGTGCGGAGGACGATCAGGAACGGATGGACGAGGCCGCCTCCTGGGTGTCGCCGGAGGCGCTCTCGTTCGGGGTGAGCGAGCTGGCCTGCCGTGCGGTGATCGCGCTGGCCCGGGAGCGGGACGAGTCGCCGCGGGCGGTGGCGCGGACGCTGCTGGGGCTTCCGGCGGCCTGAAACCGTGCGCGAGCAGGGGTCGTTTCGCCCCCCTCCAGGCGGAAAACTGCAGGTCCGAGAGGTCACCCCAGTCGTGACAACGGCCTTCCACTCGCACTAGGGTGCGCGCCGTTGGACGAAAGAGGGAGGCTGGCATGGCCGGGACGGACGAGGAAGCCGTCGCCGCCGAGGACGACGCGCTCTACGTGCTCACGGCGGTACTGCTGACACCGGCGCAGTTCCCGAGTGTGCTGGGCGACGACTACCCGGAGGCCTGTGCGGCGCTGGGCCTCGCACCGCTCGCCGAGGGGTACGGGCTGGTGCTCGGTCAGGACGGCACCGGGGCGCGGTGGACGGTCGCCATCGATGACGTGTCGCTGGTCGCCGTGGCCATCGCCTCCTGGGACTGCGGCATGGAGTACGACCTGTCGCCGGACGAGCGCACGGTCGTCGCGGCGCTGCCCGGCTGGCCCCTTGCGGTCGCCGTCGCGGCACCCGGGGTGCCCGCGCCGCACGACCCCGAGCCGGAGGCCTCGGACGGCCCCTTGCTGTCGCCGCCGGACACCAGTACCTGGGGGCCGGCACAGCGCCGCCTGGGCGCCGATGAGATCGCGCTGCAGTGGGCGATGTGGCGGGAGCAGATCGGCGACGACGCCTTCTCCACTCCGGGGGACCCGGGCACGGAAGCCGTGGGCGGCAAGGCCGGTGACGGGGCCGGGAAAGGCCAGGGAGCCGTGGCGGACGGCGCCTTGCCGGAGCGGTCCGGCGAGGCGGGGCCCACGGGGCATCGCGGCATCCGGCGCGTCCTGGCGGAGGCCCGCGCCTATGTGGACTCGCCGCCGCCGCTCGGCCGCGTCCGCTCGTCCTTCGCGCCCGGTGACGCACGGACCCTGCGAGCCGACGGCCCTGGCTGGTCCATGGTGGCCCGCACCGACGACATCGCCTTCGTCCTCCTCGACGAGGAGCCCGGCGAGGTCCTGCCGGTCGGCCGGGGCGCCGAACTGCCCGGTCTGCTCGAGGCCCTGGACAGGCTGGCGGTACGCCCCAGCTGATCCGGCCGTGGCTCCCCATGCCCAGTTGTCGCTCCACGTGGTGCCAACCCTGCGGGAACGGCACACGGCAGGGGAGCCCGGAGCTGCCCCCTCGTGCGGGTGCGTGGGGTGGAGTACGGCACGACGCCGCCCGCGGACCGGGCCGTGGACAGGCACCGCGGGCGGCGATGTCGTCAACTCGTGCGCCCCGGACGGGACACGCCGGGGCGGTAGTGCCTCAGCGGCCGAGCTCCTTGCGGGTGACGCGGCGCAGCCGGCGTCGCTGCGAGGGGTCCAGCGTGAGGTACGCGGCGGCCGGGACTCCCAGGACTATCAGGAGCGCGGCCCACCAGGGCAGCCAGATCAGCAGGATCAGCCCGGCCGCCACACCCCCTGCGGCGATCTTCGCGTTCTTCGACATCTGTCGCCTCCTTCGCGGCCACTGCTGCCGCTCTCTGTCGTGGAAACGGCCCCGGGGCCCCCGCGGTTCCGCCCGCGGCCCCGAGACGCCCCTGAGAGATCCCTGAGCCGCACCCCTACGGGCCGCGGCCCGCTCCACGTCCACTGTGCGTCTACTGTGCCCGGAGCGGCTCCCCCACCTCGTGCAGATGGCGCAGGGCCTGCCGATAGGAGTCGACGAGGCCGGTCTCCGCGTAGGTGATGCCCAGTTCCCGGCAGTGGGCACGCACCAGGGGCTGGGCGAGCCGCAGGTGCGGGCGGGGCATGCTGGGGAACAGATGGTGCTCGATCTGGTAGTTGAGTCCGCCGAGGAACCAGTCGGTCAGGGCTCCGCCGCGGATGTTGCGTGAGGTGAGCACCTGGCGGCGCAGATGCCCCCAGCGTTCGCCGTTCGGGTCGGGCATCTCCATGCCCTTGTGGTTGGGCGCGAAGGACAGGCCCAGGTGCAGTCCGAACAGCGCCTGATGGAGCGCGGCGAACGCCAGCGCCTTCTCGGGGGACAGGACGGTCAGCAGCAGGGTGATGTAGGCCACGACGTGGGCCACGAGCAGCGCCCCCTCCAGCGCCCGTTCCCGGGGCGGCTGCCGGCGCAGGTCCTGGAAGCTGTGGACCTTGAGGGCGACGCCTTCGAGGAGGGTGAGCGGGAAGAACAGCCAGGCCTGGTTGCGGGTGAGCCAGCGGCGCCAGCCGTTGCGGTCGCCGGTCTGCTCACCGGTGAAGACCAGCACGTCCGCGGCGACGTCCGGGTCCTTGTCGATGTGGTTGGGGTTGGCGTGATGCCGGTTGTGCTTGGTGTTCCACCAAGAGTAGCTCAGGCCGAGCAGCAGGTTGCCGTGCACCAGTCCGATGAGCCGGCCGGCGGACTTGTCGCCGGTGATCTGCGCGTGGCCCGCGTCGTGGCCGATGAAGGCCGTGCGGGCGAACAGCACGGCGAGCGGCGGCGCCAGGAGCAGCGCCCACCAGGAGTCTCCGATCAGGACGAGGCCCGCGACCACGCCGGCCAGGGCGAGCGCGTTGGCCGCGATGACACGCGCGTACCAGGCGTACCGCCGTCCCAGAAGGCCGTGGTCCTTGACCGCGCGCAGCAGGGGGGCGAACTCGCTGCCGGCGGACGGGCCACCGGTCCTTGCTTCGGTACCGTCCGCGACGGCTGCGGCGGGCTGGGGCATGGTGAGGTCTCCGGCTCTCTCTCGGCAACGGCCTGACCTGAGGAAACGTACGAACGAAGGGCCTGTGCGGACCATGGCGCCAGCCCCCGAGTGCTTAGGGGGGCCAGCCCCGCGCGGGCACGGGGGTTGACGGCACCCCAGGGTGGCGCGGCGGCGGCCACGGGACCGCGCGGTGGCGGCCCCCGTCAGCCCGGCCGCACCGTCGGTCAGCGTGGTGGCATACGTCACCTCCGAGGCGTTCCCGGTGGGCCGTCGCGGTGCTGTACCCTCGGCGGCTCCACCCCCAGTAGTCAAATTTGAGGAATCGGTATCGCTGTGCACAGCACTGCCTTGGCAACACCGACCGAGATCTCCGAACTGGCCCACTGCTGTGCCGTCTTCGTGCCGGCGGACCCGGCCCGTGCCGGCCGGGTCGCCTTCTGGCGTCCCGACGGCAACGCTCCCCCGGCCGTCCCCGGCGCGCGGATGGAGGACCTGACGGTCGTCCTGCCCCTGGACGGTGGCGTCGAGCCGGTGACCGTGCCCGCGGTCCTGCTGTCCGTGCGGGCGGCCCTGCCCGTGCTCACGCGCGCGCGTGCCACCGAGTACGGCCATCGTGCCTGTGTGTTCTGGGGTGCCGCGGCCCTGCTGGCCCTGCACTTCACGGCGCGCGGCCTGCTGCTGCCGGGACTGTCCGCCGGTGATCACGACGCCTGGCGCGCGGCTCCGCTGCGCGGCCAGGACACCGATCGGGTCCGGGAACTGGCCGCCTCGATGCCGCCCGAGGCGCACGCCGTCCCGCTCGAGGACACCGAGCACCTGCTGCTGCCCGACCAGGAGCGGCTGCTGCGCGCCTTCCTGGACGCGGTCGCCGACACACTGCCCCGCACAGCCGCCGCTTCCCTCCTCACGGGCGGACCGGCCTACGCGGCGCCGGAGCCGCAGCACGTCCCGGAGCAGCGGGCGTGGGCCGCCGAGGTCGCCGCGGGACACGACGCCGGGGTGCGGATCTCCCTGCGCGTAGAGGTGACAGGACTGGACCACGCCGGGCGGGACGGCGACCGGGATCCGGGATTCCGCGCGGTGCTGCAGGTGCACAGCGTGAGCGATCCCGCGCGGGTCGCCGACGCCGCCGAGGTATGGGCCGGTTCCGGCGCGGCGGACGGCGCGTTCGGCGCTCGGACACGTACGGACGTCCTGCTCGCCCTGCGCCGCGCGGCCCGCTCCTGGCCGGCGCTGACGCCGCTGCTCTCGGCTACCGTGCCGGACTCCGTCGACCTCGCCGACGAGGAGGTCGCCGAGCTCCTCGGAGAGGCGGCCCGGGTGCTCGCCGCGGCCGGAGTGGAGGTGCACTGGCCCGCGGAGGCGGTACGCGGGATGGCCACCGGGGTGGCCATCGGGCCGCCCGAGGACACGGAGGGTTCCGGCGTCGCCCCCGCGGACACCCGGTCGGTCCTGTCCGCGGACGCCCTGCTCGCCTTCGATCCCTGGTTCGCGCTGGGCGACCAGCGGCTCACGCGCGCCGAACTGGACCGCCTGGCGGAAGCGAACCGGCCCCTGGTGCGGCTGCGCAACCAGTGGGTCCTGGTCGATCCCGGTGAGGTGCGCCGGGCCCGGTCGTGGCAGGACAGGAAGATCAGTCCGGTGGAGGCGCTGGGCGCCGCCCTGACGGGCTCCGCCGAGGTCGACGGCCACCGGGTCGAGGTGCGCCCGACGGGATGGCTGGCGGCCCTGCGGGACCGGCTGACGGATCCGGCGGCGCGGCAGCCCGTGGAGCAGCCGGCCGCACTCGACGCCCGGCTGCGCGACTACCAGCTGCGCGGCCTGGGGTGGCTGGCCCACATGACGTCGTCGGGGCTGGGGTGCTGCCTGGCCGACGACATGGGACTCGGCAAGACGATCACACTGATCGCGCTCCATCTGCACCGGCAGGGCGACCCGGCCACCGCCGGACCCACCCTCGTGGTGTGCCCCACCTCGCTGATGGGCAACTGGCAGCGGGAGATCGAGCGGTTCGCGCCCGGTACCCCGGTGCGGCGCTTCCACGGCGCCCACCGCGATCTGGCCGACCTGGCCGACGACGGGTTCGTCCTGACCACGTACGGCACGATGCGCCTGGACGCGCGGCGGCTCGCCGACGCCGGGTGGGGCATGGTCGTGGCGGACGAGGCCCAGCACGTGAAGAACCCGTACTCGGCGACGGCCCGGCAGCTGCGCACCATCGGTGCACGCGCGCGCGTGGCGCTCACCGGCACTCCCGTGGAGAACAACCTGTCCGAGCTGTGGGCGATCCTGGACTGGGCGACGCCGGGACTGCTGGGCCGGCTGGGCACCTTCCGCGCCCGCCACGCGCAGGCCGTGGAGAGCGGCCGGGACCCGGCGGCGGCCGAGCGGCTCGCCCGGCTGGTCGGCCCCTTCCTGCTGCGCCGCCGCAAGTCGGACCCGGGCATCGCACCCGAGCTGCCGCCGAAGACCGAGACCGACCGTGCCGTGTCGCTCACCGGGGAGCAGACGGGCCTCTACGAGGCCCTGGTGCGCGAGACGCTCGCGGAGATCGCCGGTGCGGACGGCATGGCCCGGCGGGGCCTGATCGTGAAGCTGCTGACCGGCCTGAAGCAGATCTGCAACCATCCGGCGCAGTTCCTCAAGGAGGAGCGGCCGACGATCGCGGGCCGATCCGGGAAGCTGGAACTGCTGGACGAGCTGCTCGACACCATCCTCTCCGAGGGCGCGAGCGTCCTGGTCTTCACCCAGTACGTGCGGATGGCACGTCTGATCGAACGGCATCTGGCGGCACGCGGGATGCGGTCGCAGTTCCTGCACGGCGGCACACCGGTCACGGAGCGGGAGGCGATGGTCCGGCGCTTCCAGGACGGTGACGTGCCGGTGTTCCTGCTGTCGCTGAAGGCCGCGGGCACCGGGCTGAACCTCACGCGCGCGGAGCACGTCGTGCACTACGACCGCTGGTGGAACCCCGCGGTCGAGGCGCAGGCCACCGACCGCGCGTACCGCATCGGGCAGAGCCGGCCCGTGCAGGTGCACCGGCTGATCGCCGAGGGCACGATCGAGGACCGCATCGCCGACCTGCTGCACCGCAAACGGAACCTGGCCGAGGCGGTCCTGGGGGCGGGCGAGGCGGCGCTCACCGAACTGACGGACGCGGAACTGGCCGACCTGGTGGAGCTTCGAGGAGGACCCCGATGAACGACCACACCATCGACACGGAGCGGACGTTCGCCGCACTGCCACCCGCGCGGGAACGCGGCTTCGCCCGGACCTGGTGGGGTCACGCCTGGCTGAAGGCGCTGGAGGACACGGCGCTGGACGCACAGCAGGTGCGGACGGGCCGCCGGCTCGCCCGTGCGGGAGCCGTCGGCGCGGTGTCGGTGCGCCCGGGCCGCATCACGGCCGTGGTGCACGACCCGGACGGTACGGCGCACCGCGCGGACGTCCTGCTGGAGCGGTTGTCCGACGACGAGTGGGCCCGGTTCCTGGACGTGGCCGTCGAACGGTCCGGTCACCTCGCCGCACTGCTCGACCACGACCTGCCGCCGCACCTCGTCGAGGACGCCACGGCGGCCGGGATCGAACTGCTCCCAGGGATCGGGGATCTGGAACCGGAGTGCGACTGTGGCGCCTGGGACCACTGCGGCCACACGGCGGCCCTCTGCCACCTGGTGGCTCGGCTGCTGGACCAGGATCCGTTCGTGCTGCTGTTGATGCGCGGTCGTGACGAGCGCGCCCTGTTCGGCGAGTTGAGTGCCCGCGACACGGTCGCGGACGCCGACGAGCCGCCCGCGCCGGACGGCGTGGACGCCGCGGAGGCCTATGCCGCGGCGTGCGTCCTGCCTCCGCTGCCGCCGCTGCCCGATCCGCCGAGGGAGCCGGGGCTCCCACCGTCCCTGGTCACCGAGGCGCCCCCTGCGCCCGGCGTCGATCCGGCCGCGCTGGAGCTCCTGGCCGCGCAGACCGCCGGCGCGGCTCGCGGATGGCTCAGTGAGGCTCTGGACACCTCGTCGAAGACCCATCCCTTCGACGGCGGTCCGACCGTCGCACAGGACGCCGTACGCCTCGCCGCCGGTGCACCGGGCAGCCGGGCCTGCGAGGGTGCGGTGCTGGACCGGCTGGCCACAGGCTCGGGGCGCGGCAAGGCACAGCTCGAGCGTGCCGTACGGGCCTGGCGGGCCGGCGGCTCGGCCGGGCTGTCCGTGCTCGAGGAGGAGTGGACTCCCGGCGAAGAGGCTCAGGCACGCGCGCGTGCCGCCTTGGAATCGGCCTGGGAGGACGGCGAACGGCCCCCTCTGCGGGTGGCGGGCAACCGCTGGACCGTCGTCGGCGCGGGGCACCAGCTCCGCCTGGGGCGGGACGGCCGCTGGTGGCCGTACCGGAAGGAGGACGGCCACTGGGTGCCGGCCGGGGGCGCGGCCCTGGACCCGGCGACGGCACTGGCCGCGGCGGAAGGTGCCACGGCCATGGACGAGGAGAGCGGCTGAGCAGCGGCACGGAGGGCGCCGACGGGGGCGTTCGAGGCCGTACGCCGGCGGCGTGCGCCCCCGGCGGGCAGAGGCGGCCGACGCGCTCCCCGCGGCCAAGAGGCCCCTGCACACCTCCCCGCGGCCAAGAGGCGACCCTCCGCACCTCCCCGCGGCCAACCTGCATCGCAGGTTCCCGGCGGACAGTAGTGCCCGGGACCTCGACCGGCCGTTCCGCATGGGCGTGAGACGGCGGTGAGTACGCGCCTGCCACAGCGCCTCTGAGATGCCGACGGGTGTCCGGCACGCGCGCGTGCCGGACACCTCGCACCTGTGGGTCAGCCCCGCGCCCCCAGCAGGTGGTCCATGGCGAGCTGGTCCAGGCGCTCGAAGGCCATGCCGCGCGCGGCGGCCGCGTCGACGTCGAAGTCCTCGAAGGCCGAACGGTCCGCGAGCAGCGCCTGGAGGCCGTCGGCCGCCGTGGGCTGCGCCAGCTGGTCGAGCCGGGCGGCGCGCAGGGCCTCCTGGACCTCCGGGTCGGCGCGGAAGGCGGCCGCGCGCTCCTTGAGGATGAGGTAGTTGCGCATGCAGCCGGCCGCCGACGCCCACACGCCGTCGAGGTCCTCGGTCCGCGGCGGCTTGAAGTCGAAGTGGCGCGGGCCCTCGTAGCCGGCGCTCTCCAGCAGGTCGACCAGCCAGAAGGCGGCACGCAGGTCACCGGCGCCGAAGCGCAGGTCCTGGTCGTACTTGATGCCGGACTGGCCGTTGAGGTCGATGTGGAAGAGCTTGCCCGCCCACAGGGCCTGGGCGATGCCGTGCGGGAAGTTCAGGCCGGCCATCTGCTCGTGGCCCACCTCGGGGTTGACGCCGTACAGCTCGGGGCGCTCCAGGCGCTCGATGAACGCCAGGGCGTGGCCGACGGTGGGCAGCAGGATGTCGCCGCGCGGCTCGTTCGGCTTGGGCTCGATGGCGAAGCGGAGGTCGTAGCCCTGGGCGGTGACGTACTCGCCGAGGAGGTCGAAGGCCTCCTTCATGCGGTCGAGGGCGGCGCGGACGTCCTTGGCGGCGCCGGACTCGGCGCCCTCGCGGCCGCCCCAGGCCACATAGGTCTTCGCGCCCAGCTCGGCCGCGAGGTCGATGTTGCGGATCGTCTTGCGCAGCGCGTAGCGGCGCACGTCGCGGTCGTTGGCGGTGAACGCGCCGTCCTTGAAGACGGGGTGCGTGAAGAGGTTGGTGGTGGCCATCGGCACGGTCATGCCGGTCGCGTCGAGCGCCTGCCGGAAGCGCTTGATGTGCGACTCGCGCTCGGTGTCGGAGGACCCGAAGGGGATCAGGTCGTCGTCGTGGAAGGTCACTCCGTGGGCGCCCAGTTCGGCCAGGCGCTGCACCGTCTCGACCGGGTCGAGGGCGCGGCGCGTGGCGTCGCCGAACGGGTCCCGTCCCTGCCAGCCGACGGTCCACAGGCCGAAGGTGAACCTGTCCTCGGGGGTGGGCTGGTAGTTCATGCCGCGGCTCCTTGCTCGCTTGCGACTATTTCGTCATGGCGGTTTACAAATTAGTATGCCGACGCGTCCCTGGGAAGGGACAGGGGGTCCCGACCGGTGTCACACTCGGGTCGCGGGCCCCGGAGGAACGTTGAAACCGCAGGTCAGATCCCGTGAGCCGCGAAAAAAGTTAGGGAGAGCCGATGTCAGCAGCCGAGGGTCCGCTCGTCGTCGGTGTGGACTCGTCCACCCAGTCCACCAAGGTGCTCGTCGTCGACGCGGCCACCGGTCGGGTCGTGGCTAGCGGCCAGGCGCCGCACACCGTGTCCTCGGGGGCGGGCCGCGAGAGCGACCCACGTCAGTGGTGGGACGCCCTGCGCGCGGCGCTGCACCAGTGCGGGGAGGCGGCGCACGAGGCCGCCGCCGTCTCGGTCGCCGGCCAGCAGCACGGGCTCGTCACCCTGGACGCCCAGGGCGAACCCGTACGCCCAGCGCTGCTGTGGAACGACGTGCGCTCGGCCCCGCAGGCGCGGCGCCTCGTTTCCGAACTGGGCGGCCCGAAGGCGTGGGCGGAGCGCACGGGCAGCGTGCCCGGCGCCTCCTTCACGGTGACGAAGTGGGCCTGGCTCGCCGAGCACGAACCGGAGGCGGCACGGTCGGTGGCGGCGGTGCGGCTGCCGCACGACTACCTCACCGAGCGGCTGACGGGCCAGGGCACCACCGACCGGGGTGACGCCTCGGGAACGGGCTGGTGGGCGTCGGCGACCGAGGCCTACGACGAGGAGGTCCTCGCCCGGGTCGGGCTCGACCCGGCGCTGCTCCCCCGGGTGGTCCGGCCCGGCGAGGTGGCGGGAACGGTGCGTGACATCCACGACCTGCCGTTCTCCAAGGGCACCCTGGTCGCGTCCGGCACCGGTGACAACGCCGCCGCCGCGCTCGGCCTCGGGCTGCGCCCCGGCACGCCGGTGCTGAGCCTCGGCACCTCGGGCACGGTGTACGCGGTGTCGCGGCACCGCCCCGCCGACCCCTCCGGCACCGTGGCGGGCTTCGCGGACGCGCACGGCGACTGGCTGCCGCTGGCCTGCACCCTGAACTGCACCCTCGCCGTCGACCGGGTCGCCGCCCTGCTCGGCCGAGACCGGGAGGCCGTCGAGCCGGGCACCACCGTCACCCTGCTGCCCTACCTGGACGGCGAACGCACCCCTGACCTGCCCGACGCGTCCGGGCTGCTGCACGGCCTGCGTCACGACACGACCGCCGGACAGCTGTTGCAGGCCGCCTACGACGGCGCCGTCCACTCCCTGCTCGGCGCGCTGGACCTGGTCCTCGACCAGGACGCCGACCGGACCACTCCCCTGCTGCTGATCGGCGGCGGCGCCCGGGGCACGGCGTGGCAGCAGACGGTGCGGCGGCTGTCGGGACGGCCGGTGCAGGTCCCGCAGGCCAGGGAACTGGTCGCCCTGGGCGCCGCCGCGCAGGCGGCGGGCCTGCTGACGGGCGAGTCCCCGGCCGCGGTCGCCCGCCGCTGGAACACCGCCGACGGACCGGTGCTGGAGGCCGTGGAGCGGGACGAGGAGACGCTGGCGAGGATCTCCGGGGTACTCTCCGACGCGGCCCCGCTGCTGGAGCGGGGCCGCTGACCTGCTGACCGGACCGGCGGGCAGCCGCCGGCAGGCACGGCGGCGGGATCCCGCCGCCGGACACCGACCGAGGACGACGGAGGCATGACCGCACCGCTGCACGAGCCGCACCCCGCCCGGCCCGGACGGGCGCTGCCCGACACCCAGCAGGGCATGCGTCGCCGCAACCTCGCCCGGGTCATGCACACCGTCAGCGCCGAGGGGCCGCTGTCCCGGGCGGCGGTGGCCTCCCGCATCGGTCTGACCCGTGCGGCGGTGTCGACGCTCGTCGACGAGCTCATCCGCTCGGCGCTGCTCGAGGAGCTGGGCCCCGAGCGGCCCGGCCGGGTGGGCCGCCCCGGCTCGGCGCTGGCCGTCAGCGGGCGCGGGCCGGCCGGGGTCGGTGCGGAGGTGGGCGTCGATCACCTCGCCGCCTGCGTGGTCGACCTGCGCGGCCAGGTGCGGGCGCGTGCGGTCCGGCACGGCACGAACCGGGGACGCTCCGCCGAACCGGTGGCGAAGGACCTCACCGCGCTGATATCCCAGGTGGTCGCCGAGGCGGAGCAGCAGGGCCTGTGGCCGGCGGGACTCGCCGTCGCCGTGCCCGGTCTGATCGCCCGGGACGGCCGTACGGTCGTGCGGGCACCCAACCTCGACTGGCACGACACCGACTTCGCCGCCCTGCTGCCGGAGGAGTTCGCCCCGGCCGTGGACAACGAGGCGAACTTCGGTGCCCTGGCGGAGCTCTGGCTCGGCGAGGACACGCCACGGGACTTCCTGCATGTGTCGGCGGAGATCGGCATCGGTGCCGCGGTGATGGTCGACGGGCGGCTGCTGCGCGGTACCCGCGGCTTCGCGGGTGAGCTGGGACATGTGCCGGTCGAGCCCGAGGGGCCCGCGTGCCCGTGCGGCGGGCGCGGGTGCCTGGAGCAGTACGCGGGCGAGGAGGCGGTGCTGCGGGCGGCGGGCCTGGAACCGGGCGAGGGCCGCGTCGGGCTGCTCGCCACCCGCGCCGAGGACGGTGACGAGGGCGTGCGGCGCGCGCTGAGCGACGCCGGTACGGCGCTCGGCATCGCGTTGACCGGCGCCGTCAATCTGCTCGATCCCGAAACCGTCGTGCTGGGCGGGGCGCTGGCGGCTCTCGCGCCCTGGCTGCTGCCGTCGCTGGAGGCCGAGCTGGCCCGGCGCACGGCCGGACCGGCCTGCCCGGTGTCCGTGTCCCGGTTCGGACCCGAAGGTCCGCTCCTGGGTGCGGCGCACGCGGTGGTACGGGCCGTCCTCGACGACCCGGCGGCGGTCGCCGAACGCGCCTGACCACAGGCCCACTTCACTCGTTCGGGTGGCCGGCTTTTCCACAGTCCCCCGCCTGTCCACCGAACGCGGCGATGCTCTTCTGCCCAACCCCCGGGCCCCGTACCGTAATTCACGCGAGCGCCGATCCGGACCGGGACGGAGAGGCGCGAGCGAGCGGCCGCCTCACCTTGGCCGTCGGGCGCGACACCAGCCACACCGGTGCGGCCGTGCTCCGCGGGGAGCGGCGTGCCGTACGCGAGACTCACCGCCACCGAGACACTTCCCCGAAGCCGGACATCCCGCGAGCAACCGATCCCCTACCAGCGAAGAGCAACCCCACAAGGACGAGCACCCCACGACGACGAGCAACCTCACGAGAAAGGCCATCGCCCATGGACCGGGCCGGACTCCAGCCCACCAGACGACGGATCCTGAAGGGCGCCGCCCTGGCCGTCGTTCCCTACGCGTTACTTCCCGCCACCCGGGCAGGAGCCCGGACCGAGGCCGTCGACTATCCGCCCGCCGAGTGGCAGCCGGCGAGCATCTCCAACTACACGGCCTCCGACCGGCCCACCAGCTACTCCATCGACCGAGTGATCATCCACGTCACCCAGGAGACGTACGCCAACACCCTGGCCATCTTCCAGAACCCCCAGAAGAAGGTGTCCGCGCACTACCTCGTCCGGTCCGCCGACGGGCACGTCGCGCAGTGCGTCCATGAGGCGGACATCGCCTGGCACGCCGGGAACTGGGACTACAACACGCACAGCATCGGCATCGAGCACGAGGGGTGGGTGGACGAGCCGGCCTATTTCACCGACGCACTGTACGAGCAGTCGGCCAGACTCACCTCGGCCCTCTGCGACCGGTACGGGATCCCCAAGGACCGGGCGCACATCATCGGGCACTACGAGGTACCCGGCACGGACCACACCGATCCCGGGCCGAACTGGGACTGGGTCCGCTACATAAGACTGGTCAACCTCGCCTGAGGGACACCGTGCTCCCCGCCGGCCGCCGGCGGTCGTGCGGCCAGGGTGCCTGGGCGTGCGGCGCGCCCGCGGGCGGAGCACGCTGGAGAGGCGCCTCGGGCGCGTGCCGGTGGGCGCGTGCCCGGGCGGGCCGGGTGCGTCGGCCGAGCCCGAAGGAGGTCCCAGTGGCGTACGGCGATCCGGGACGGCCCGTGGACAAGACGTCGGCCGCCATGCTGGAGGCACTGTTCACCAGCTCACCGGTCGGGCTCCATCTGCTGGACACCGACCTGCGGGTGGTGCGGCTGAACACCGCGACGCCCGGCATGCGAGGTGTCCACATGGACGACCTGGTGGGACGGCCCGTCCGCGACGTGTACCACATGGTCGAGGACAGCGACATGGAGACCGTGCTGCACCATGTGCTGGAGACCGGGGAGCCCCTGTGGCAGCGCATCGTGCGGGCGCAGATCAAGGGGGAGCGGCCCGAGGAACGCCACTTCGAGGTCACCGCCATGCGTCTGGAGAGGAAGGGGCCGCGGCCGGAGGTGCTCGGGCTGGCGGTCACCGCGGTCGACGTCACGGAGCGTGAGCGGGGGCGTGCCCGCACCCGGGTGCTCGACGCAGTGCGGCGGCGGGTGGGGCGGGCGCTGGATCCGGCGGTGACCGGTGAGGAACTCGTCGAGGCCGTGGTTCCGGAGTTCGCGGACGTCGCGATCGTGGAGGTGGTGGACTCGGTGATCCGCGGGGACGAGCCGCCGCCGGCCCCGCTGCCGCCGGGCACCGCGCTGATGCGCACCGCCTTCCGCAGCGGCCACGCGCACCCGCCGCAGGCGTATCCGGTGGGTGAGGTGCGCCGGCTGCCGGGGCCCACGCCCTTCAGCCAGGCGCTGGCCGATCTGCGTCCCCGGGTGGTGCCCCTGCACGCGTCCGACTCGTGGATGTCCGTCGACCCGCCCCGCGCGGAGGCGATGCACTCCTCGGAGTCGCACACCCTGCTGGTGGTGCCGCTGGCGCTGCGCGACACGGCGCTGGGCCTGGTCAGCCTGTACCGCACCGGACAGTCGCCGCCGTTCGACACGGGCGACCGGCAGCTCGCGGTCGAGCTGGCCGCTCACACCGCCCTGGCCATCGACAACGCGCGGCGTTACATCCGCGAGCACACCATCGCTGCCACCGTCCAGCGTCAGCTGCTGCCCCGGCGCCCCGAGACGCACCCGTCGCTGGAGACCGCCTATCTGTCGGTGAGCGGTGCCGACCCCGGCGCCTGGTACGACACCATGACGCTGTCCAGCGCCCGGACCGCGCTCGTGATCGGCAACGTCTCCGGGCGGGGCCTGAACGCGGCGGCCAGCATGGGGCAGCTGCGAACGGTCGTACGGTCCCTGTCGGCGTTCGACCTCGCCCCGGACGAGCTCCTGGCCCGGCTGCACGACACAGCTGCCGAACTTGCGTTCGAGCGAGCGAATCTGCCGCTGGGAGATCCCCTCCGCCGGGAGGCACTCACCGCCGACTGCGCGTACGCCATCCACGACCCCCTGACCGGCACCTGCGTCATGGCCACGGCCGGGTATCTCGCCCCCGTGGTGATCCGCCCCGACCACAGCATGAGCGTTCCCGACACCCCGGCCGGACCGTGTCTGGGCGCGCCGGAGGACGCGCCCTTCGCGACCACCGAGTTCGATGTGCCGGCCGGCAGCGTCCTGGTCTTCACCAGCGACCCGCTGGTCACCGGCTACCTCGCGGAGTCCTCCCGCCCGCTGCGGGCGGCGCCGGACTACGCCGAGCGGCCGCTGCAGGAGCTGTGCGACGACATCGTCTACAGCCTCCCCGAGGGCCTGGGTGCGGGAGACGCCGCGGTGATCATCGCGCGTACCCACTCCTTCCCGGCCGAGGGGTTCGCGAGCTGGCGGTTCGACGACGACCACGCCTCGGTGGCGACCGCTCGCCGTCGTACCGGCGAGCAGCTGGCCGAGTGGGGCGTGGACGACGAGACGGCCTTCAACACACAGCTCATCGTCAGCGAACTCGTCACCAACGCCCTGCGGTACGGGGCGCCGCCCATCGAGGTCCGCCTCATCCACGACCGCGCGCTCACCTGCGAGGTCCGCGACGCGGGCCAGGCCGCGCCACACCTGCGGCACGCCCGGGTGGCCGACGAGGGCGGCCGTGGTCTGTTCATCGCCGCGGAGCTGGCGCAGTCGTGGGGCGTGCGGTATGTGAACTCGGGCAAGATGGTCTGGACCGAGCAGCCGCTCGCGGACGAACGGGTGACGCCCACGGCCGCCGCGCCGGTCTGACCGACCTCCCCTCCCCCTCCGTGCCGGTTCCGCGTGCGGGATCGCGACTCCCCGCGCGCCGGCTCTCGCGTGCGGGATCCCAACACCCCTGTGATCGACGTACGTCGCCACCGCTGAGGCCGGCGCGAGCGGCCCGGCCGGGGCACCGCTGAGCCTGGCCCGAGCGCCCGCCGTCGCCGCGCGAAGCACCCGAAGGAGTGCGTTTTCCCGTCCGTTCCCGCGTCGTCGGCGTCCGCACACCGCGCGCGGCACCGGCTTCTGGTGCACTTCCCTGAGTTCAGGCGAAGTTGACGAGACATCAGGGGACACGGTGGGCACTTCGACATGCCGTTGCGCACGGCTCAGAACGGCGCTGACGATCCTCCTGGCCTGCGGCTCGCTGGCCGGCACGGCCCTGGTGGGGGCCTCCCCGGCCAGCGCCGGTGGCGCGCGGCCCGCCGAGGTGATCGCCCCGGGCGTCGAGTACCGCGACTTCGACCTCGCCGCGGCCCACGGCGTGACCCACGCGCACCTGATCAGCGTCGACCTGGACAACAAGCACGTACGGGTCGGCCTGCTGCGTCCGCGTGCGGTGGCGGCGCGGGGCACGGTGTCCCAACTCGCTGATGCACAGGGCGCGCTGGCCGGGGTCAACGGCGACTTCTTCCACATCTCCGAGAGCCAGCACCCGGGCGTCGCGGTCACCGGCTCGGCCGTCGGTCCGGAGATCGCCGACGGGCGCGTCCTCAAGGCCGCGGTGCCGCGCGGCCAGCGCTTCGGGCCCGCCCTGCCGTCGGGCACGACGACCGAGGACGTGCTCGGTGTGGGCACGGACCGCACCGCGCGCCTGGACCGCCTGACCCTCTCCGGCTCGGTGAGCACGCCGGAGGGGGTGTGGAAGCTCGGCGGTCTCAACCAGTACGCGCTGCCGGTCGGTTCGATCGGGGCCTACACCTCCGCCTGGGGCAGCGCCTCACGGGCGCGGGCCACCTGCGGCACGGACTCCAGCAGAAGCGCTCCGTGCAGCACGGACACCTACGAGGTGACCGTCAGGGGCGATCAGGTCGTCGCCACGGCGGGCAAGCCCGGCGGCGGCACCATCCCGGCCGGCACCACGGTCCTGGTGGGCCGCGAGGCCGGAGCGCGGCAGCTGCGCAAGCTGGTCAAGGGCGAGTCGGTGCGGGTGGAGCACCGCATGACGGCGGCGTCGGGGGCCGCCTACGCCTTCGCCGTCGGCGGGTTCCCCGTGCTGCGGCACGGCGCGCCACTGGCCGGCCTGGACAAGACGGCCACGGCGGTGCGCACCGCGGTGGGCATCGGGAGCGGCGGCCACCGTCTGCTGCTTCTCGCCCTGGACGGCGGGTCCAAGTACCGCAGCGGTCTGACGGTGGCCGAACTCGCCTCGGAGCTGCGGAAACTGGGTGCCACGGAGGGATTCAGCCTGGACGGCGGCGGTTCCAGCACGCTGGTCGTCCGCAAGCCCGGGAAGGGCTCGGTGAGCGTGCTCAATCACCCGAGCGGGGGCGCCGAACGGGCGGTGGCGAACGGGGTCGGGGTCTTCTCCGCCTCGTGAGCGGTCCGGCGAGGCCGGCTCAGGGCCGCAGGCTGCTGACGATCTGGGCGGTCGCCTCCAGTCCCTCGTGGATCGTGGGGGCCATGCTGGTGCCGGCCAGGAAGAAGCCGAGCAGGACGCAGACCAGGCAGTGCGAGAACTTCAGCGCGCCGTTGCGCACGAAGATGATCGCCAGGATCGCGAGCAACAGCACCCCAGAGATGGAAATGGCCACCGTGAACCTCCTCCGCCACGCCCACTCGCGGCTTTCGGCCGCAAGTGTGGCGTAGCGGAGGGTTCGTCCGGGCGGCTGGCGTGTCCTCCGAACGTGTGGTTCTGCGAGGGGCCAGCGGCGACCCCTCGTCGGTCCGCGGCGATCCGCCCTCGGCGCCGAGGGTGGTGGGTCAGGGTGCCTGTGGTGCCTGGAGGTCGACCAGGTGGGCCAGGGCCTCGCGGTGGGCGCCCGCCGTGCCGTAGGCGATCGAGTCCGCCTTGGCCCGCTTCAGAAACAGATGGACCGGGTGCTCCCAGGTCATGCCGATGCCGCCGTGCAGTTGCAGCGCCTCCTCGGCGGCGTGCACGGCGACCGGGGCGGCACAGGCCTGCGCCACGGCCACCGCGACATCGGTGTCCTCGTCCCGCGCGAGCGCGTCGGCCGCGTTGCGGGCGGCGGCGCGGAGGCCCACGACCTCCAGCCAGAGCTGGGCGAGCCGGTGCTTGAGGGCCTGGAACCCGCCGACCGGCCGGTTGAACTGCTTGCGCTCCTTCAGGTAGCGCACCGTCTCCGTCAGCGTCCAGTCGGCGAGCCCCAGTTGCTCGGAGGCGAGCAGTCCGGCTCCCGCGCGCAGGGCACGGCGTACGGCGGGCTCGGCGTCGCCGATGCGGCGTCCGGCGGCGCCGTCGAACCGTACGGTGGCCACCGGACGCGTCAGGTCCAGCGACACCTGGCCGGTGACGGTCACCGCGTCGGCGTCGACCGCGTACAGGCCGCCGTCCTCGGCGGGGACCAGCAGCAGGTCGGCGACGGCCGCGTCCGCGATGCCGGTCAGCTCCCCGTGCAGGGCGCCGTTCTCACGCCGTACGACAGGGAAGGGCGCGCCGGGGGCCAGGTGCAGGCCGACCGCGAGGGCGCCGATGGAGCGGCCCGATGCCAGCCGGGCGAGCAGCTCCTCGTCGCCGCACGCCAGCAGGGCCTCGGTGGCGACGACGGCGCTGGTGAGGTAGGGGACGGGAGCGACGGCGCGGCCCAGTTCCTCCAGGACCACGGCCGCTTCCCGGTGCGTGGCGCCCTGGCCGCCCTTGTCCTCGGGTACCAGCAGTCCGGCCAGTCCCATGCCGTCGGCGAGCGCCTTCCACAGGGCGAGGTCGTGCGGGGAGCCGGACTCCGCGCGGGTGATCACTCCCGCCGGGTCGCAGTGGTCCGTGAGCAGGTCGCGGACGGCGGCGCGCAGCGCCTCTTCCTCCTCGGAGTAGAGAAGATCCGGCTGTGTGCTCATCGGGCCAGGTCCTTCCATGCGACGTCCTTGTCGGTGCGCGGTTCGGCGGGCAGGCCAAGGACCCGCTCGGCGACGATGTTCAGCAGGACCTCGCTGGTCCCGCCCTCGATACTGTTGCCCTTGGCACGCAGATACCGGTATCCGGCGTCCCGGCCGGTGAAGTCGACCAGTTCGGGGCGGCGCATGGTCCAGTCGTCGTACAGCAGCCCTTCGGCGCCGCGCAGTTCCACCTCCAGGCCGCTGATCTCCTGGTTGAGGCGGGCGAAGGCGAGCTTCATGCCGGAGCCCTCCGGGCCGGGCTGGCCCGCGACGAGTTGCTGGCGCAGCCGCTCTCCGGTGAGGCGGGCGACCTCCGCGTCGACCCACAGGTTCAGCAGCCGCTGGTGCAGGTCGTGGGTGCGCAGCTCGGGGCGCTCACGCCAGGTCCGGGCGACCACGCCGATCATGCCGCCCTCGCGGGGCAGCCGCATGCCGCCGATGGAGACGCGCTCGTTCATGAGGGTGGTCTGGGCGACCCGCCAGCCGTCGCCGGTCTCGCCGAGGCGGCGGGAGTCGGGGATGCGGACGTCGGTCAGGAAGACCTCGTTGAACTCTGCCTCCCCGGTGATCTGGCGCAGCGGCCGGACCTCGACACCCGGGTCGGTCATGTCGCACAGGAAGTAGGTGATGCCCTGGTGCTTGGGGAGGGCGGGATCGGTACGGGCGATGAGGATGGCCCAGCGGGCGAGATGGGCGCTGGAGGTCCACACCTTCTGCCCGTTGACCACCCAGTCCTCGCCGTCCCGGACCGCGCGGGTGCCGAGGGCGGCGAGGTCGGAGCCGGCGCCGGGCTCGCTGAAGAGCTGGCACCAGACCTCCTCCCCGGTCCACAGGGGCTTCAGGAAGCGCCGCTTCTGCTCCTCGGTGCCGTAGCGCAGGATGGTCGGGGCGGCCATGCCGAGCCCGATGCCGATGCGGCGCGGGTCGTTGTCGGGGGCGCCCGCGGCCTCCAGCTCGGCGTCGACGACGGCCTGGAGGGAGCGGGGGGCACCGAGTCCGCCGAGGCCCTCCGGGTAGTGCACCCAGGCGAGTCCCGCGTCGAAGCGGGCCCTGAGGAAGTCGAGGCGGTCGGTGGTGGCCGGGGGGTGTGCGGCCAGCAACTCGGCGGTACGGCGCTTGAGTTCGGCTGCGTCGGTCATGCGGCGGCTCCGTTCTGCGACGAGGGCTCCGGCGACGAGGACTCCGGTGACGGGATGACGGCGACCCGGCCGGTGGTGACGCCGTCGGCGACCCGCTGCACGGCGGCCGCGGCCCCCTCCAGCGGCACCCGCTCGCTCACCAGGGGCCTGATGGCGCCCCGGGCGGCCAGCTCGGTGAGCTGCTCGTGGCAGTGCTGGACCAGCTTCGGGTTCTTGGTGTTGTACAGGCCCCAGTGCAGGCCGAGGATCGAGTAGTTCTTGACCAGGGCGTGGTTGAGCGCCGGGCTCGGGATGGAGCCGCTCGCGAAGCCGACGACCACGATCCGGCCCTCGAAGGCGACCACCTTGGCGGACTGGGCGTAGGCCTGGCCGCCGACCGGGTCGTAGATCACGTCGGCGCCCCGGCCGCCGGTGGCCTCCTTGACCGCGGCAACGACGTCCTGGCCGCGCCGGTCGACGACGACGTCACAGCCCAGGTCCCGGGCGACGGCGGCCTTCTCGGCGCCGCCGACGACACCGATGACCGTGGCGCCGGCCGCCTTGCCGAGCTGCACGGCCGCGCTGCCGACCCCGCCGGCGGCCGCGTGCACGAGCAGCGTCTCGCCGGCCTCCAGGCGGGCCCGGCGGTGCAGGCCGAACCAGCCGGTCTGGTAGCCGATGTGCAGGGCCGCGGCCTCGGCGTCGTCGAGCGCCTCGGGGGCGGGGAGCAGGGCCGCGGCGTCGGCGACGGCGTACTCGGCGAAGCCGCCGTGGGGCAGGGCCGGGTTGGCGATCACGCGGCGGCCGTCGGGCGTCTCGCCGCAGATCTCCACGCCCGGGGTGAAGGGCAGCGGCGGCCGGACCTGGTACTGGCCGCGGCAGAGCAGGGCGTCCGGGAAGTTGATGTTGGCGGCCCGCACCTTCAGCAGGACCTGGCCGTCCCCGGGCGTGGGCCGCTCGGTCCGCTCCAGGCGCATCACCTCGCCCGGCTCGCCGTTCTCGTGCACTCGCCATGCCTGCATGCGCCGCCTCCACGGGACTGCGGTTCCTCGGACACTCGGACAGTCGGACCGGGCCCGACGGAAGGCATACTAAGCGGTCGCTTGCCGATCCGGGAACACCGGACGTCAGTCGTCTTCGCCGCGCCGCGACGGCCGCGCCCGTACGTGCATGCGCTCGCCCTGCGGGCCGAACAGGCTCAGGAACTCCACCGGCCCCTCCCCCGTCGAGCCGAACCAGTGCGGCACCCGCGTGTCGAACTCCGCCGCCTCGCCCGCGGTGAGCACCACGTCGTGCTCGCCCAGCACCAGCCGCAGCCTCCCGGAGAGCACGTACATCCACTCGTATCCCTCATGGCTGCGGGGCTCCGGTTCGAGGCGGCGCTTCGGTTCGAGGACCTTGAACGCCTGTAGTCCGCCCGGCTTCCTGGTCAGCGGCCAGTGGGTGCGGCCCCCGCGCACGATCGGCTTCGCCCGCACCCGGGGATCGCCCACCGGAGGGGCGCCGACCAGCTCGTCCAGCGGCACCTGATGGGCCTGCGCGATGGGCAGCAGCAGCTCCAGACTGGGTTTGCGCAGGCCGGACTCCAGCCGCGAGAGGGTGCTGACGGAGATGCCGGTCGTCTCCGACAGCGCGGCCAGGGTCACCTCGCGGTCCTTGCGGATCCGCCGCAGCCTGGGTCCCACACCGGCCAGCACATCGTCTGTCGTCATGGTGCCATTGCAGAATCGGCAAAGATGTTTGTCAATCCGGCATGGATGGGGTGACCTTCGCCGATGGAGGTGGTCACCATGACCGAGAAGCACGCAATGACCGAGAGCTACGAAGCGGTCGTCGTCGGAGGCGGGGCGGCCGGGCTGTCCGCCGCGCTGGTCCTCGGCCGCGCCCGGCGCCGCACGCTGGTCGTCGACGCGGGCGAGCCGCGCAACGCGCCCAGCGCGCACATGCAGGGTTTTCTGTCCCGGGACGGCATGTCACCGGCCGGGTTCCTGGCCGCCGGCCGTGAGGAGATCGCACGGTACGGGGTCGAACTGGTCCGGGACCGGGCGGTGGACGCCGTCCGGGACGCGGCCGGCGAGTTCGACGTCGCCCTGGCGGGCGGCCGCACCGTCCACGCCCGGCACTTGGTCGTCGCCACCGGGCTGAAGGACGAACTCCCGGCGGTCCCGGGCGTGGCCGAGCGCTTCGGCCGGGACGTGCTGCACTGCCCGTACTGCCACGGCTGGGAGGTCCGCGACCGGGCCTTCGGCGTGCTCGCGACGAGCCCGCTGAGCGTGCACCAGGCACTGATGGTCACCCAGTGGTCCAAGGACGTGACCCTCTTCCTGCACCAGGTCGGTGAGGAGGAGCTGTCCGACGACGATCTGCGCAGACTGGCCGCGGCCGGCGTCGACGTGGTGCCGGGCGAGGTGGCGGGTGTCGTCGTCGAGGCCGACCGGCTGGCCGGGGTCCGGCTCGCCGGCGGCACCGCCTCCGGGGGAGGGACGACGCACGCCCGCGAGGTGCTGTTCGTCGCCCCCCGAGCGCTGCCGCGCACCGATCTCCTGCGGCGGCTGGGCGCCGAGCTGCGCGAGACGCCCTTCGGCGTCTACCCCGTGATCGACGAGCGGGGCCTGACGACCGTCCCCGGCCTGTGGGCCGCCGGGAATGCCAGCGGCTTCGCCGAACAGGTGATCAACGCGGCCAGCCGCGGCTACCGGGCCGGCGCGGCGATCAACGGCGAACTCCTGTTCACCGACCTCGACGCGGCGGTGGCGGCGCAGAGCACCACGCGGAGCACCGCCCGGGCGTAGCACCGCGGGAACGCACCGCACCCCACGGACGAACCGCGAAGCGCGAACGTGCCGCACCCCGCGAACGAACCACACTTCGCGAACGGACCGTGCCGCCCGGGTGTGCACCGGCGGATCGCGGTGCACCATGGCTGCATGTTGCTCGCGCGGCTGGCGGAGGTGTCACGGGAGGTCGCGGCGACCTCGGCGCGGTCCCGGAAGACCGCGCTGCTCGCCGAGCTGTTCCGGGAGGCGGACGCGGACGACGTGCCGATCGTCATCCCGTATCTGGCGGGACGGCTGCCGCAGGGGCGGCTCGGGGTGGGCTGGAAGGTGCTCGGCAGCCGGGTCCCCCCGGCTGCCGCGCCGTCGCTCGCCGTGCGCGAGGTGGACGCCCGGCTGAGCGAGCTGGGCAAGGTGTCCGGGGCCGGCTCGCAGACCGAACGCGCCCGGATCGTCGGCGAGTTGATGGGCGCGGCCACCGAGGACGAGCAGCGCTTCCTGCGCGGACTGCTCACCGGGGAGGTCCGGCAGGGGGCGCTGGACGCCGTCGCCGTGGAGGGACTGGCCGCGGCGACGGGTGCACCGGCGGCGGACGTACGGCGGGCGGTGATGCTGGCCGGGTCGCTGCAGACCGTGGCGCAGGCGCTGCTCGCGGACGGCCCGGCGGCGCTGGAGCGCTTCCGGCTCACCGTGGGCCGTCCCGTCCTGCCGATGCTCGCGCACAGCGCGTCCTCCGTGGCCGAGGCGGTGGACAAGCTGGGGGCGTGCGCCGTGGAGGAGAAGCTCGACGGCATCCGGGTCCAGGTGCACCGCGACGGCGACGCGGTGCGGATCCACACCCGCACCCTGGACGACATCACCGACCGGCTGCCCGAAGTGACCGCGGCCGCCCTGGGGTTGCCCGGCGAGCGGTTCATCCTGGACGGCGAGGTCATCTCCTTCGGGGCGGACGGGCGCCCGCGCTCCTTCCAGGAGACCGCCGGACGCGTCGGCTCCCGGCTGGACGTGGCCACGGCCGCCGAGGCGGTCCCCGTCTCGCCGGTCTTCTTCGACGCGCTGTCGGTGGGCGACCGGGACCTGCTCGACCTGCCGTTCTGCGAGCGGCACGCCGAGCTGGCGCGGCTGGTTCCGGAGCCCATGCGGGTCAGACGTACGGTCGTGTCCGGGCCGCAGGAGGTCGGGGCGGCCGAGGAGTTCCTCGCCAGGACCCTGGAACGCGGTCACGAGGGCGTGGTCGTCAAGGCGCTCGACGCCCCCTACAGCGCGGGCCGGCGCGGCGCGTCCTGGCTGAAGGTCAAACCCGTGCACACCCTCGACCTGGTGGTCCTGGCCGCCGAGTGGGGGCACGGCCGCCGTACCGGCAAGCTCTCCAACCTCCACCTCGGCGCCCGTACCGCCGATGGCGGGTTCGCCATGCTCGGCAAGACCTTCAAGGGCATGACGGACGCGATGCTGGCCTGGCAGACGGAGCGGCTGCGGGAGCTGGCCGTCGACGAGAAGGGCTGGGGGGTGCTCGTACGGCCCGAGCTGGTCGTGGAGATCGCCTACGACGGCCTCCAGCGGTCCACGCGCTACCCCGCGGGCGTCACCCTCCGCTTCGCCCGGGTCGTGCGCTACCGCGAGGACAAGCGCCCCGAGGAGGCGGACACCGTGGAGACGCTGCTGGCCGCGCACCCGGAGGTCGGGCCGTGAGCGACCGCCGGGGCAGGCACAGTGCCGGTCTGCTGCTGTTCCGGCGCACCGGCGACGGCTCGGTCGGCGTGGAGGTCCTGCTCGGGCACATGGGCGGCCCGTTCTGGACCCGGCGCGACGCGGGGGCCTGGACCGTGCCCAAGGGCGAGTACGAGCCGGACGAACCCGCCTGGGAGGCCGCCCGCCGCGAGTTCCGGGAGGAGCTGGGGGTGGAGCCTCCCGAGGGCGAGGCCGTGCCGCTCGGCGAGGTCCGGCAGAAGAACGGCAAGATCGTGACCGTCTGGGCGGTCGAGGGCGATCTCGATCCGGCGGCGATCGCCCCCGGCACGTTCCTGATGGAGTGGCCGCCGCGCTCCGGGCGCACCCAGGAGTTCCCGGAACTGGACCGCGTCGCGTGGCTGGGCCTGGACCGGGCCCGCGAGGTGATCGTCACGGCCCAGGCCGCGTTTCTCGACCGACTGGCGGAGCACTCGCTCTGACGAGGCACTACGCGTTGCGGTGGCCACCGCGGCGCGGGAAGGTCGAAGCACAGCGCTCCCAGGGAGGTCAGTCATGTCCATCGCCACGGTGAACCCGGCCACCGGCGAGACGCTCAAGACGTACGAGGCCATGGGCGAGGAGGAGATCGAGCGCCGGCTCCAGCTCGCGGAGGCCACCTTCCGTACCTACCGGACGACGGCCTTCGACGAGCGCGCCCGCCTGGCGCGCGCGGCCGCCGACCTCCTCGTCGAGGACCAGCAGGACGTCGCCCGGATGATGACCACCGAGATGGGCAAGCCGGTCCGGCAGGCCCGTGCGGAGGCCGTGAAGTGCGCCAAGGCGCTGCGCTGGTACGCCGACCACGCCGAGGAACTCCTCGCCGACGAGAAACCCTCCGACGCCGATGTGAAGGACTCCGGTGCCACCGAGGTCCGGGTGCGCTACCGGCCGCTCGGGCCCGTGCTCGCGGTGATGCCGTGGAACTTCCCGCTGTGGCAGGTGATCCGTTTCGCCGCGCCCGCGCTGATGGCGGGCAACGTCGGCCTGCTCAAGCACGCCTCGAACGTGCCGCAGACCGCCCTGTACCTGGAGGATCTCTTCCACCGGGCCGGTTTTCCCGAGGGCTGCTTCCAGACCCTGCTGATCCCCTCCCGCGCGGTGGACGACATCCTGCGTGACGAGCGGGTCAAGGCCGCCACGCTCACCGGCAGCGAGCCCGCGGGCCGGGCCGTGGCGTCCACCGCCGGGGAGATGGTCAAGAAGACGGTGCTGGAGCTGGGCGGCAGTGACCCGTTCGTCGTCATGCCGTCCGCCGACCTCGCCCGGGCCGCCGAGGTCGCGGTGACCGCGCGGTGCCAGAACAACGGGCAGTCGTGCATCGCCGCCAAACGGTTCATCGTGCACACCGACGTCTACGACGCCTTCGCCGCACGCTTCGTACGGGGCATGCAGGCGCTGAAGGTGGACGACCCGATGCACGAGGAGACGCAGATCGGGCCGCTGTCCAGCGAGCGGGCCCGCGAGGACCTGGAGGAGCTGGTCGACGACGCGGTGCGCGGCGGCGCGACCGTGCTGTGCGGCGGCAAACGTCCCGACGGGCCGGGCTGGTACTACCCGCCGACGGTCCTCGCCGGCGTCACCCGTGAGATGCGGATCCACCGGGAGGAGGCCTTCGGCCCGGTCGCCACCCTCTACCACGCGGCCGACCTGGACGAAGCCGTACTGATCGCGAACGACTCACCGTTCGGGCTGAGTTCGAACGTGTGGACGCACGACGAGGCCGAGATCGACCGGTTCACACGGGATCTGGAGGCGGGCAGCGTCTACGTCAACGGGATGACCGCCTCGCATCCGGCCTTCCCCTTCGGCGGGGTGAAGCGGTCGGGGTACGGCCGTGAGCTGTCCGGGCACGGAATCCGCGAGTTCTGCAACATCACCACCGTATGGCACGGAGCGTGAGCGTTCCGCGGCTACGATCCCCTGTGTGAACCGCGAAGTGACTCTCCCTCTGATCGTCGACGACCGCGGTACCTTGCAGGTGGCCGCGGCCGATGTGAGCAAGTTGCTGCGGACGGTGGGTGGCCGGTGGCTGCGCCTGGTGGAGGCCGGGCAGGAGGGTCTCGACGAGGACACGGTGGCCGCGCTGACCATCGAACTCGCCAAACTGGCCGACCGGATCGACGTGGCCTGCATCGCGCACAGCAGCGGGGCGGCCTCCGGATAGACACCGCGCGGGGCCCGACGAGCGCGGCGATCGCGCCAGGGGCCGCCCGCCGCAGCCACCATTTTCCGGCCCCGACGAGCGCCTCGCCCCGCGCCTCGGGGCCGTGGCCGCTCCCACCCCCCCGTCTCCCGTGCGGAGAACCGCGCCGCCCGTCCGAACGCGCCGCCCCCCTTTCGAACGACCGTCGCCGCCTCGTCGCCCGAACGCCCCGCCGCCGCCTCGTCCCCTCGCCGGGCGCGGCGCGCGCGCACTCGCTCGCCGTGCCTTCGGCGACCCCCGGCGAAGGCCGGACGAACCGCGCTCTGGGCGCCGCGCCGCCGAAGCCCCTGATCTGCGCTTCTCCCCTGGTCGCCGCCCTCTCGACCGCCGCTCGCCGGAGGGCTCCGGGGCACCGCGGCCCCGTTGCGTCGTCGCCGGATTGGAGTAGTCCCGCGAGAGATCGTCGCTCTCCCGGGTGATCGTGGGTGGACCACCCTTCTGGGTGCACCACCCTCTGACCGGGGGGCTACCGGCCTTCCGGAAGGCGAAAGCAGGCACGGATCATGGCGACTTTGTGCAGGCCCTCGGTGTCCGTTCCAGAACACGTGATCACCATGGAGGAAACGCTGGAGCTCGCGCGTTCCCGTCACGCGGACCACCCGCAACTCCCGCTGGCCCTCCGGCTGATCGAGAACACCGGTGTGCACACCCGGCACATCGTCCAGCCCATCGAGGAGACCCTGAAGCACCCGGGCTTCGAAGAGCGCAACAAGCTCTACGAGCACGAGGCGAAGGCCCGGGTCCCCGCGGTCATCCAGCGAGCGCTCGACGACGCCGAACTCCTGACCACCGACATCGACGTCATCATCTACGTCTCGTGCACGGGCTTCATGATGCCCTCGCTGACGGCGTGGCTGATCAACGAGATGGACTTCGACTCCACCACCCGCCAGCTGCCCATAGCCCAGCTGGGCTGTGCGGCGGGCGGCGCCGCGATCAACCGGGCCCACGACTTCTGCTCCGCCTACCCGGACGCCAACGCGCTCATCGTGGCCTGCGAGTTCTGCTCGCTGTGCTACCAGCCGACCGACCTCGGCGTCGGCTCGCTGCTGTCCAACGGCCTGTTCGGCGACGGCATAGCCGCCGCCGTGGTCCGCGGCACCGGCGGCACCGGTGTCCGGCTGGAGCGCAACGGCTCCTACCTGATCCCCAAGACGGAGGACTGGATCGCGTACGACGTCCGGGAGACCGGTTTCCACTTCCTGCTGGACAAGCGGGTGCCCACGACGATGGAGCCGCTCGCCCCGGCCCTTCAGGATCTCGCCGCGATGCACGGCTGGGACGCGACCGACCTGGACTTCTACGTCATCCACGCGGGCGGTCCGCGCATCCTCGACGACCTCAGCAAGTTCCTGCACGTCGAGCCGCACGCGTTCCGGTTCAGCCGGGCCACGCTCACCGAGTACGGCAACATCGCGAGCGCGGTCGTGCTGGACGCGCTGCGCCGTCTGTTCGACGAGGGCGGCGTCGAGGACCGGGCGCGCGGGCTGCTGGCCGGGTTCGGGCCCGGCATCACCGCGGAGATGTCCCTCGGCAGCTGGCAGAACGGAGGCCGGTCATGACCGACACAGCCGACGTGACCGGGGCCCCCGACGTGACCGGCGCGACCGACCTGACCGGGGCGGCAGAGGCTTCGGGGGTGGCCGGCGCGACCGGGACGACCGGGACCACAGCGGTGGCCCGCTCGGCCGGGGCGAGCGAGGCGAGGCTCTCCGAGGCGCTGACCCTGACCCAGACGCTCACCGCCGCCGAGACGCTCAGCCCCGCCGAGCCCCTCCCCCTCACCGAACCCCTGCCCTCCACTGAGCCCCTCCCCGTCACCGAGCCCCCACCGGTCACCCAGCCACCTCCCGTCACCGAACCGCTCCCTGTCACCGAGCCCGCCCCTGCCCCTGCCCCCGCCCCCGGGGCCCTTCCCCCGATCCGGCACTGGCCGGCGCTCGACCTGCCCGGAGTCGACTTCGACCCGGTGCTGGCCGACCTGATGGAGGAGGGTCCGGTCACCCGCATCGAGCTGCCCAACGGGCAGGGCTGGGCGTGGCTGGTGACCCGCATGGAGGATGTGCGGCTGGTCACCAACGACCCCCGGTTCAGCCGTGAGGCGGTGATGGACCGGCAGGTCACCCGGCTGGCCCCGCACTTCATCCCGAGCCGTGGCGCGGTGGGCTTCCTGGACCCGCCCGACCAGACCCGGCTGCGCCGCTCGGTCGCTCCCGCGCTCACCGCGCGCGGGGTCGAGCGGGTGCGGGAGAGCTCCCGGCGGATGCTGGACGAGCTGGTCGACGAGCTGCTCGCGGCCGGCCCGCCCGCGGACCTCACCAGTGCGGTGCTCAGCCCGTTCCCGATCGCGGTGATCTGCGAGCTGATGGGTGTCCCGGTCGCCGACCGGCACAGCATGCACACGTGGACCCAGCTGATCCTGTCCTCCTCGCACGGCGCCGACGTCAGCGAGCGGGCCAAGGAGGAGATGGGCGCGTACTTCACCGAACTGATCGACGCGCGCGCGGACAGCGCCACCGGGGACGTGGCCTCGCTGCTCGGGGCCGCCGTCGGGCGCCGTGAGATCTCCCTGGCGGAGGCCGTGGGTCTGGCGGTGCTGCTCCAGATCGGCGGCGAGGCGGTCACCAACAACAGCGGGCAGATGTTCTACGTCCTGCTCACCCGGCCCGAGCTGGCCGACCAGCTGCGCGCCCGGCCGGAGATCCGTCCGCAGGCCATCGACGAACTACTGCGCTACATCCCGCACCGCAACGCGGTCGGGCTGTCGCGGATCGCACGGGAGGACGTGGAGATCAAGGGGGTGCGGATCCGGGCGGGCGACGCGGTCTATGTGTCGTACGTGGCCGCCAACCGCGACCCGGACGTCTTCCCGGACCCGGAGAGGATCGACTTCTCGCGCAGCCCGAACCCCCATGTGGCGTTCGGTTTCGGCCCGCACTACTGCCCCGGTGGCCAACTGGCCCGTATGGAGGCGCAGCTGCTGGTCGACGCCCTCCTGGACCGGCTGCCGGGGCTTCGGCTCGCGGTGCCGCCGGGTCAGGTGCCCTTCAGGAAGGGCGCGTTGATCCGCGGGCCCGAGGCCCTGCCCGTGACGTGGTGAGCCGAGATGACGGCGACGAATGAGCCTCCCTTCACCGCGGTCGTGGACGATCAGACGCCGGCGGCGGCCGAGGACGCCCCGCCCATCGCGAACGAGGGGCTGCTGGTACCGCCGGGCCACGGCCGGGTCGTCCAGACGCCCGCCCAGCGCGTGACGTTCAAGGTGACCGGCTCGCACTCCCGGACGGCCTCCACCTTCGAGGTGGAGGTCCCGCCGGGCTTCGACGTGGGCGCCCATGTGCACACGCGCAGCGAGGAGTTGTTCTACGTGCTGGAGGGTGAGCTGGACGTGCTCGCCTTCGAGCCGCGGATCCGGACCCCCGACCACTGGCAGAAGTGGGAGTCCCCTTCGGGCAACCGGGTCGTGCGGGCGACGCCGGGCACGGTCATCGTGGTGCCCCCGGGCTGCCCGCACGCGTTCGCCAATCCCACGGAAACCCCGGCCAAGATGTTCTTCCAGGCCGCACCGCCCCCGGACCACGAGCGGTACTTCGAGGAGCTGCTGGAGATCCTGGCGGACGGAGGCCCCCCGGACCACGAGGCCATCGAAGACCTGCGCCGGCGCTACGACATCGAACAACTGACACCGCTCAGGCACCGCTGAGCCCCGAAGTGCCCCGCCCGTGCGTGACATTTGTGACGCACGTGACTGCACGACGTACGTGACTGCACGACGTAAGCGACGGACGGGGCACGCGGGCGTCAGCCCGTCTAGCGAATCGGCATGCCCGAGATCGTGCGGGCGATGACCAGGCGCTGGATCTCGCTGGTGCCCTCGAAGATGGTGTAGATCGCCGCGTCGCGGTGCATGCGCTCCACCGGGTACTCGCGGGTGTAGCCGTTGCCGCCGAGGATCTGGATGGCCTGGGCGGTGACCGTCTTGGCGGTCTCGCTGGCGAACAGCTTGGACATGGAGCCCTCGGCGGCCGTGAAGGGCTTGCCGTTGATCGCCATCCAGGAGGCGCGCCAGACCAGCAGCCGGGCCGCGTCGATCTGGGTGCGCATGTCGGCGAGCTGGAAGGCGACGCCCTGGTTGTCGATGATCGGCCGGCCGAACTGCTCACGGGTCCTGGCGTAGTCCAGGGCGACCTCGTACGCGGCCCGGGCGGTGCCCACGGCCATGGCGCCGACGGCCGGGCGGGAGGCCTCGAAGGTGGCCATGGCCGCGTTCTTCAGCCGCTCCCCGCCCCCCTGCCTGGCCTTCTCGCGGGCGCGGGCGAGGCGCTCGTCCAGCTTCTCCTTGCCGCCCAGCAGGCAGGAGCCGGGGACGCGCACGTTGTCGAGGATCACCTCGGCGGTGTGGGAGGCGCGGATGCCGTGCTTCTTGAACTTCTGGCCCTGGGCGAGGCCCGGCGTGTTCGGCGGGACGATGAAGGAGGCGTGGCCCTTGGAACCCAGCTCCGGGTCGACGGAGGCGACGACCACGTGGACGTTGGCGATGCCGCCGTTGGTCGCCCAGGTCTTGGTGCCGTTGATCACCCACTCGTCCTTGGCCTCGTCGTACACCGCGCGGGTGCGCATGGAGGCGACATCGGAGCCGGCGTCGGGCTCGGAGGAGCAGAAGGCGGCGACCTTCACGTCGGTGGCGTCGCCGTACATCTGGGGGATCCAGGTGCCGATCTGCTCCTCGGTGCCGTTGGCGAGGACGCCCACCGCGGCGAGGCCGGTGCCGACGATGGACAGGGCGATGCCCGCGTCGCCCCAGAACAGCTCCTCCATGGCCATGGGGATGCCGAGGCCGGTGGAGTCGAAGTACTGCTGGGCGTAGAAGTCGAGGGAGTAGATGCCGACCTTGGCGGCCTCCTGGATGACCGGCCAGGGAGTCTCCTCACGCTCGTCCCATTCGGCGGCCGCGGGGCGGATCACATCGGCGGCGAAGCCGTGCAGCCAGTCCCGCACCTCCTTCTGTTCGTCGTTGAGCTCCATGGTGAACTCGGCCATGTCCCCTCCAGTGCCACACCTGCGTGTTACTTGCGGTAACCGTACTGTGTTACCGGCCGGTAGGAAAAGTCAAATCCCCCGCCTGCCATCGGCAGCCCGTTCGATGCGCCGGGGCCGGTGAGTGTTAGTTTGCGCAGGCGTCACCGAATCAGCACGGGTGGGGAGAGCTCATGGACACCACACAGCGGACCGATCAGCAGCGGTCCGCCGACCGCCGACGGCGCGAGCTGCTGGAGGCCGCCGACCGGGTGGTGCTGCGCGACGGCCCGCAGGCCTCGATGAACGCCATCGCCGCCGAGGCCGGCATCACCAAGCCGATCCTCTACCGCCACTTCGGCGACAAGGGCGGCCTGTACGCCGCGCTCGCCAAGCGGCACACCGACGCCCTGCTCGACTCGCTGCGGGCCGCTCTGGACGCCCCCGCGGACCGGCGCGAACGCGTGGAGTCGACGCTGGACACCTATCTCGCGGCCATCGAGGCCCGCCCGCAGGTGTACCGGTTCCTGATGCATCCGGCGGAGGGCGGCCAGGGCGGCGACCAGGGCTTCGACGTCGGCAAGCACTCCGCCCCGCTGCTGCGCCGCATGGGCGAGGAGCTGGCCCAGGTCATCGAGGAGCGCCTGGACCTCGGCCCGAACAGCCAGCAGCTGGCGCGCGTGTGGGGCCACGGCATCGTCGGCATGATGCACGCGGCGGGTGACTGGTGGCTGGGCGAGCGCCCCTGCTCCCGCGCGGAACTGGTCCGCAGCCTCGCCGACCTCCTCTGGGGCCGCCTCGCGGCGGCCGGGGACAGGATCGGCGGCCCGGGGTTCTAGGGGCGAGACACCCCCTAAGACCCGGATTCCCCGCCGCCGGCCTGATCGCGGTTCCAGGGTGCCTTCGCCGCCTGCCTGAGCAGCCTGCGCCGCCGCCACCCCGTCAGGTGGTCCACGTACAGGCCGCCGTCCAGGTGGTCGCACTCGTGCTGGAGACAGCGGGCGAAGAACCCCGTCCCGCGCACGGTGACCGGCTCTCCGGTCACCGTGTAGCCCTCGACGACCGCCTCGTCGTGGCGCTCGGTGCCCGCCTCCAGACCCGGCAGGGACAGACAGCCCTCCGGGCCGCGGACCACCACGCCGCCGGTCTCCACCAGGCGCGGGTTCACCACGTGACCGAGGTGACGTACGTCCTCGTCGTCGGGGCAGTCGTAGACGAACACCCGCAGCGGCTCCCCCACCTGGTTCGCGGCCAGGCCGACGCCACGGGCGGCGTACATCGTGGCGAACAGGTCCTCCACGAGCTCCGACAGTGCGGGGCCGAAGCCGGTGACCTCACGGCAGGGCGCGTGCAGCACCGGGTCCGAGAGCAGGCTGAGAGGCCGGACGCGCCCGCGGGCGCCCGGGATCGAGCGGTGTGGCATGGCGGCAAGGGTACGGTCCTGTCGTCACGCGCGAAGGGCGCGCGGGCGTCGCGACGGTGCCGGGGTTCGGGAGTGCGAACGGATCTCGATAGGCTGAGGCCTCACCACGTTGCCGGATGGCTCAGGCGCGGCGCGTATGCAAGGAGGATCGAGAACTGATGGCAGGCAACTCGGACCCGCTCACGCCGCGGGCCAAGCTGGCCGTGACCGCGGGCAAGGCGGTCGCGGCGGCATCGCGCGCCGCGGGGCGCGGCAGCGGTTCGGTGATCGGCGGTCGGGTGGCCCTCAAGCTCGACCCCGACCTGCTCGGCCGGCTCGCCCAGAACCTGGACGTCGTCCTGGTCTCGGCGACCAACGGCAAGACCACCACCACGCGGCTCATCGCCGAGGCGCTGCGGGCCGCCGGCCCGGTCGTCTCCAACGCCCTCGGCGCCAACATGCCGGCCGGCATCACCTCCGCGCTGGCGGGCGGGTCGGACGCCAAGTTCGGCGTGATAGAGGTCGACGAGAAGTACCTCGCGGGTGTGGCCCGCGACACCGGCCCCAAGTGCATCGCACTGCTCAACCTCTCCCGCGACCAGCTGGACCGGGCCGCCGAGACCCGGATGCTCGCCGAGAACTGGCGTGAGGGCCTGGCCGGCTCCAAGGCCGTGATCGTCGCCAACTGCGACGACCCGCTGGTGGTGTGGGCCGCGTCCTCCTCGCCCAATGTGATCTGGGTGGCCGCCGGGCAGATGTGGAAGGACGACGCCTGGTCGTGCCCGTCCTGCGGCGGTGTGATGCAGCGCCCCGGGGACGACTGGTTCTGCGGCGAGTGCGGCTTCCGCCGGCCCACGCCCAGCTGGGCGCTCTCCGGCGACCACGTGCTGGACCCGCACGGCTCGGCCTGGCCGATCCACCTTCAGCTGCCGGGCCGCGCCAACAAGGCCAACGCCGCCTCCTCCGCGGCCGTCGCCGCCGTCTTCGGGGTGCCGCCGCAGGTCGCCCTGGAGCGGATGTACCAGGTGCAGGCGGTCGCCGGGCGCTACGACGTCGTCCAGTTCCAGGGCCGCGACCTGCGCCTGCTGCTGGCGAAGAACCCGGCCGGCTGGCTGGAGACGTTCTCGCTGATCGACCCGCCGCCCACCCCGGTCATCCTGTCGGTGAACGCGCGCGGCGCGGACGGCACGGACACCTCGTGGCTGTGGGACGTCGACTACACGCGTCTGACCGGCCACCCGCTCTTCGTGATCGGTGACCGGAAGCTGGACCTCGCGGTGCGTCTGGAGGTCGCGAACCAGCACTTCCAGGTCTGCGAGAACCTCGACCAGGCCGTGCAGCAGGCGCCGCCGGGCCGGATCGAGGTCATCGCCAACTACACCGCGTTCCAGGACCTGCGCCGCCGCGTCGGCAACTGACCACGGAGGACGAGCACTTCATGAGCGACAACCAACTGCGGCTGGTGTGGATCTACCCGGACCTGCTGAGCACCTACGGCGACCAGGGCAACGCGCTCGTCGTGGAGCGCCGGGCCCGCCAGCGCGGCCTGGACGTGGCCCGTCTCGACGTGCGCAGCGACCAGCCGATCCCGACCTCCGGCGACATCTACCTGATCGGCGGCGGCGAGGACCGGCCGCAGCGGCTGGCGGCGGAGCGGCTGCGCCGCGACGGGCACCTGTACCAGGCCGTGCAGAACGGCGCGATCGTGTTCTCCGTCTGCGCCGGCTACCAGATCCTCGGCCACGAGTTCGTCAACGACCTCGGCCAGCGCGAGCCGGGCCTGGGCCTGCTCGACGTGGTCTCGGTGCGCGGCGAGGGCGAGCGGTGCGTCGGCGACGTGCTGGGCGACATCGACCCCCGGCTCGGCCTGCCGCCGCTGACCGGCTTCGAGAACCACCAGGGCGTCACCCACCTCGGCCCGACCGCCCGCCCCTTCGCGCAGGTCCGCATCGGCAAGGGCAACGGCACGGGCGACGGCACGGAGGGCGCGTACAACGACACCGTCTTCGGCACGTACATGCACGGGCCGGTGCTGGCCCGCAACCCGCAGATCGCGGACCTGCTGCTGAAGCTGGCGCTCGACGTCAACGCGCTGCCGCCGATCGACGACCGCTGGTACGAGGCCCTGCGGGGCGAGCGCATCGCGGCCGCGCAGCAGCCCGCGTAGGACAGCCGTCCGGCAGCCCGCGCAGGAGAGCCGCTCAGCGGCCCCCGCGCCCCCGGACCCCGTCTCGGCGCGTGTCGGGGGCGCGCGGGAAACGGTTCTTCCGCGGCTCGTGCGAGCTCGCGTGCACCGGCCCGTCGGCACGGCGCGACCAGCCCGTCTGACGGGCCGTCCGCACAGGTGAGCGGCCCCGTCCAGCAGGCGGACGCATGGTTCGGACCTGCCCCCTGGTGCCGCTAGGGTGGCGGGGATCGAGCCGGACAGCGCGGTCCGGTCCCGTGCCCATGTGGAGAAGGTTATTCGGGCTATGCGCATTGGTGTCCTCACGTCCGGCGGCGACTGCCCCGGCCTGAACGCCGTCATCCGGTCCGTCGTGCACCGCGCCGTCGCCGACCACGGCGACGAGGTCATCGGCTTCCGGGACGGCTGGAAGGGCCTCCTGGAGTGCGACTACCTCAAGCTCGACCTCGACGCCGTCGGCGGCATCCTGGCGCGCGGCGGCACCATCCTCGGCTCCTCACGGGTCCGCCCCGAGCACCTGCGGGACGGTGTGGAGCGGGCCAGGGGCCATGTCCAGGAGCTCGGACTGGACGCGATCATCCCGATCGGCGGCGAGGGCACGCTCAAGGCGGCCCGGCTGCTCTCCGACAACGGGCTGCCCATCGTGGGCGTGCCCAAGACCATCGACAACGACATCGCGGTGACGGACGTCACGTTCGGTTTCGACACCGCCGTGACCGTCGCCACCGAGGCCCTGGACCGGCTGAAGACCACCGCCGAGTCCCACCAGCGGGTGCTGATCGTCGAGGTCATGGGGCGCCACACCGGCTGGATCGCGCTCCAGTCCGGCATGGCGGCCGGCGCCCACGCCGTCGTGGTTCCCGAACGGCCCTTCGACATCGAGGAGCTGACGAAGAAGGTCGGCGAGCGGTTCTCGGCGGGCAAGCGCTTCGCGATCGTCGTGGCCGCGGAGGGCGCCAAGCCCCTGCCGGGCACCATGGACTTCGACGAGGGCGGCAAGGACATCTACGGCCACGAGCGGTTCGCGGGCATCGCCCGGCAGCTCTCCCTGGAGCTGGAGCACCGCCTGGGCAAGGAGGCCCGGCCGGTCATCCTCGGGCACGTCCAGCGCGGCGGCACGCCGACGGCCTACGACCGGGTGCTGGCCACCCGGTTCGGCTGGCACGCCGTGGAGGCCGTGCACCGCGGGGAGTTCGGCCGGATGACCGCGCTGCGCGGCACGGACATCGTGATGGTGTCGCTGGCCGAGGCGGTGGAGACCCTCAAGACGGTTCCCGCCGACCGGTACGCCGAGGCGGAGTGCGTGCTGTAGGTCACACGCGGCACACTCGGACTCCAACCGCCCCCGGTCGCCGTCGCGGCCGGGGGCGGTTCTAGTCTGGTGCGGACAGACAGCTGCGGACAGACGGCTGCGGACACGCACAGCTCGGTCAGACAGCGCACAACCCCCACGAATCAGGAGCCGGCGGATGGATCACAGCGGGCATGGCATGACCATGGACCTGCCGCCGTTCACCCTGGGCCGCGGCCTCGAGTGGTCCGCGGACCCGTTCTTCCTCGTCGCCTGTCTGCTCGGCCTCGGCCTGTACGGCTGGGGCGTGGTGCGGCTGCGCCGGCGCGGCGACTCCTGGCCGGTGGGCCGCACCGTCGCGTACGTCGTGGGCGTGCTGACCGTGGGGCTCATGATGTGCACCGGGCTGAACGACTACGGGATGGTCATGTTCAGCGTGCACATGGTGCAGCACATGGTCATCAGCATGCTGTCGCCGATCCTGATCCTGCTCGGTGCCCCGATCACCCTGGCGCTGCGCGCGCTGCCGGTGGCCGGCCGGGGCCGCAGGGGGCCGCGCGAGCTGCTGCTGGCCCTGCTGCACAGCCGCTACGTCCAGGTCGTCACGCACCCCGCGTTCACCATCCCGCTGTTCATCGCGAGCCTGTACGCGCTGTACTTCACACCGCTGTTCGACTTCCTGATGGGATCGAAGGCGGGGCACATCGCGATGATGGTGCACTTCCTCGCGGTCGGCCTGGCCTTCTTCTGGCCGATCATGGGCGTCGACCCTGGTCCGAACCGCCCGGGCTACCTGATGCGGATGCTGGAGTTGTTCGCGGGCATGCCGTTCCACGCGTTCTTCGGCATCGCGCTGATGATGGGCTCCACGCCCATGGTGGACACCTTCCGGCATCCGCCGGCCTCCCTCGGCATCGACGCGCTGTCCGACCAGTCCGCGGCCGGCGGCATCGCCTGGGCCTTCAGCGAGGTCCCCTCCGTCCTGGTGCTGCTGGCGCTGCTGTTCCAGTGGTACCGCTCCGAGCAGCGGCAGGCCAAGCGCAAGGACCGGGCCGCGGACCGGGACGGCGACAAGGAACTTGAGGCGTACAACGCCTATCTGGCCTCGCTCCAGGCACGCGGGAACTGAACACCTGAACCGAACACCTCTTCGAGTTCTCGGTCCCTTCCCTCGCATTCCCCCGCACCGCCGCCGCTCGAACGGCGGAACCGGGGCACCATGGAGGGGAGACGGACCACGAGGAGGGTGTCGCGATGCCCGGTTCGACGGACGGTTCCACGAAGGCGATGGGGGCGCTCACCCTGGGGGCCCTGGTCGCCGTGACGGCCTACTCGGTGGCGCTCGGCGGCAACGGCTGGCTGTGGTTCGGGTGGGTCGTGCTGGGCCTGATCACCCTCGGCATGGTGGTCACCCACGGCAGCGCCTGAGCCCGGGGCGGCGGAGCACCGGGCGGCGGAGCACCGGCCGCCGGAGCGCCGGGCCCCGGACCACCAGGGCCGGGGCCCGTTCCTCAGTCGGCGAGCTGT
Source organism: Streptomyces sp. NPDC006393 (assembly GCF_040628575.1). Taxonomy (NCBI): domain Bacteria; kingdom Bacillati; phylum Actinomycetota; class Actinomycetes; order Kitasatosporales; family Streptomycetaceae; genus Streptomyces; species Streptomyces sp. NPDC006393. The sequence goes on along the minus strand of NZ_JBEXZD010000003.1, from coordinate 152,020 downwards.
CCGAGCCGTCCGGAGGAGTGCACGCCCGGCTGGTACTTCGGCAGCCGGACGATGATCTTCATGCCCGCGCCCGGCGCGGTTTCTATGACCAGGCCGTGGTCGTCGCCGTAGACCTGGCGGAGCCGGTCGTCCACGTTGGACAGCCCGATGCCTCCGGAGGGACTGTCCTCGCCGGCGAGGATGCGGCGCAGCAGCTCGGGGTCCATGCCGGCGCCGTCGTCCTCGATGACGACGAGCGCCTCGGCGCCCGCGTCCTGGGCGGTGATGCGGATGCGGCAGGTGCCGGTCTTGCCCTCCAGGCCGTGCTTGACGGCGTTCTCCACGAGCGGTTGCAGGCACAGGAAGGGCAGGGTGACCGGGAGCACCTCGGGGGCGATCTGGAGGGTGACGGCCAGGCGGTCGCCGAAGCGGGCCCGCACCAGCGCCAGGTAGTGCTCGATGGCGTGGAGCTCGTCGGCCAGAGTGGTGAAGTCGCCGTGCCGCCGGAACGAGTAGCGGGTGAAGTCGGCGAACTCCAGCAGCAGCTCGCGGGCGCGCTCGGGGTCGGTGCGCACGAACGAGGCGATCACCGCGAGCGAGTTGAAGATGAAGTGCGGTGAGATCTGCGCCCGCAGCGCCTTGATCTCGGCCTCGATCAGCCGGGTGCGGGACCGGTCGAGCTCGGCGAGCTCCAGCTGGACGGAGACGAACCGGGCGACCTCGGCGGCGGCGCGGACCAGGACGGCGGACTCGCGGGGCGCGCAGGCGACCAGGGCGCCGTGCACACGGTCGTCCACGGTGAGCGGGGCGACGACGGCCCAGCGCACCGGGCAGTCCGGGGCCTCGCAGGTCAGGCGGAAGGCCTCGCCGCGGCCGGTGTCCAGCGGCCCGCCGAGCCGGTCCATGATCTCGCCGCGGTGGTGGGCACCGACCCCGTCCCAGGCCAGGACCTGGGTGTCGTCGGTGAGGCAGAGCGCGTCGGTGCCGAGCAGGGAGCGCAGCCGGCGCGCCGACCTGCGGGCGGTCTCCTCGGTCAGCCCGGCCCGCAGCGGGGGCGCGGCCAGGGAGGCGGTGTGCAGGGTCTGGAAGGTGGCGTGCTCGACGGGGGTGCCGAGCCCGCCGAGGTGCGGCGTCCGGGCGGTGCGCCGGCCGAGCCAGAAGCCGGCGGCCAGCAGCGGCAGGACGGCCACGCACAGTCCGGCGAGGAAACCGCTCACGCCTGCACCTCCGCCCTCAGTTGCTCCGGCAGGTGGAAGCGCGCGAGGACCGCGGCCGTACCGGCGGGAACGCGGCCGGGGGTGGCCAGGGACACCAGCACCATGGTCAGGAAGCCCAGGGGCACCGACCACAGGGCGGGCCAGGCGAGCAGGGCGTGCAGCGGTCCGCTGCCGGGCAGGCCGGCCATGGTCACGGCGACGGCGACGAGCGCGGCGCCGCCGCCGGTCAGCATGCCGGCGGCGGCGCCGGGCGGGGTGAGCCGCCGCCACCAGATGCCGAGGACGAGCAGCGGGCAGAAGGACGAAGCCGACACGGCGAAGGCGAGCCCGACCGCGTCGGCCACCGGCAGTCCGCCGACCAGCACGCTCGCGGCCAGCGGCACGGCCATGGCGAGCACCGTGCCGAGCCGGAAGTGCCGTACGCCGCGGGCGGGCAGCGGGCCGCGCGAGGGCAGCACGTCCTGGGTGAGCACCCCGGCCACCGCCATGGTCAGGCCGGAGGCCGTGGACAGGAAGGCGGCGAAGGCGCCGCCCGCCACCAGCGCGCCCAGCAGGTCGCCGCCGAGGCCGCCGATCATCCGGTCGGGCAGCAGCAGGACGGCGGCGTCCGCGTTCCCGGTGATCGTCAGCTCCGGGGCGTAGATCCGGCCCAGGGCGCCGTAGAGAGGAGGCAGCAGGTAGAAGCCGCCGATCAGGCCGAGGACGGCGACCGTGGTGCGGCGGGCGGCCACGCCGTGCGGGCTGGTGTAGAAGCGGACGACGACGTGCGGCAGGCCCATGGTGCCGAGGAAGGTGGCGACGATGAGGCCGTAGGTGGCGTACAGCGGGCGGTCCTCGCGGCCCGCCGTGAGCGAGGTGGACATGCCGCCGGTGCCGCCCCGGGCGGCCTCGGGGACGGCGGTTCCCGAGGCGAAGGTCAGCCGGGTGCCGCGCTCGAGGTGGTGGGTGCCGGCGGCCAGGGTCGTCTGCCGGTCGTGGTGGGTGCGGCCGTCGACGGTGCCGCTGACGGTGACGGTGAGCGGGCGCTCCAGCCGCAGGTCGAGGGCGCCGTCGACGCGGACGGTGCGCTGCTCGCGGAAGGCGGGCGGTTCGTCGAAGGCGTGGCGGGGTGCGCCGTCGCCCTGCCAGGCGAGGACGAGGAAGAGCGCGGGGACGAGCAGGGCGGTCAGCTTCAGCCAGTACTGGAAGGCCTGGACGAAGGTGATGCTGCGCATGCCGCCCGCGGCGACCGTGGCCACCACGACGGCGGCCACGACGACGCCGCCGAGGGCGTTCGGCGCGCCGGTGAACACCGCCAGGGTCAGCCCGGCGCCTTGGAGCTGGGGCAGCAGGTACAGCCAGCCGACGCCGACGACGAAGGCGCCCGCGAGCCGGCGTACGCCCTGCGAGGCGAGCCGGGCCTCGGCGAAGTCGGGCAGCGTGTAGGCGCCGGAGCGGCGCAGCGGGGCGGCGACGAACAGCAGCAGGACCAGATAGCCGGCGGTGTAGCCGACCGGGTACCAGAGCATGTCGGGGCCCTGGACCAGGACCAGGCCGGCGATGCCCAGGAAGGAGGCGGCGGAGAGGTACTCGCCGCTGATGGCGGCCGCGTTCAGGCGCGGGCCGACGGTGCGGGAGGCGACGTAGAAGTCCGACGTCGTCCGGGACACGCGCAGTCCGAACGCGCCGACCAGGACGGTGGCCACGACGACGAGGGCCACGGCGGGGACGGTGTAGGCGGAGTTCACGGCCGCGTGTCCTCAGCGGTCCTCGACGAGCCGGACGAAGTCGCGTTCGTTGCGTTCGGCGCGGCGCACGTACCAGCGGGCGAGCAGCACGAAGGGGGCGTAGAGGCAGAAGCCGAGGACCGCCCAGGTCAGGCGCCGGGCCTCGGGGGCCGCGGCGAACACCAGCGGCAGCGGGGCGACCAGCAGCACCAGCACCGCGAACACCGCCAGGGCGGTGCGCAGCTGACTGCGGATCAGGGAGCGGACGTAGGTGTGGCCGAGGGTGGTCTGCTCGTCGATCTCGGTGCGCGGGCGGTAGTGGCCCGGGGCCCGGCGGGTGCGGCGGGGCGGGCCGGTGACGGTGACACGGCGCTCGCCGGCGTCCTGCGGCATGGCGTACGACCCCCTAGTGCGCGGTCCGGCGCAGCAGCAGCTCCCGCAGCTCACGCGCGTGGCGGCGGCTGACCTGGAGTTCCTCGTCGCCGACCAGCACGCTCACCGAGCCCGCGTCCAGGCGGAGCTCGTCGATGTGCCGCAGGGCGACAAGGTGCCGGCGGTGGATGCGGACGAAGCCTCGGGAGCGCCAGCGTTCCTCCAGGGTGGACAGCGGGATGCGGACCAGGTGGCTGCCCCGGGTGGTGTGCAGGCGGGCGTAGTCGCCCTGGGCCTCGACGTGGGTGATGTCGTCGACGGCGACGAACCGGGTCACCCCGCCGAGTTCCACGGGCATCTGGTCGGGATCGGGCTCGCTGACGGTGATCCGCGGGGCGGCGTCGCGCAGCTGGGCGGCGCGGCGGACGGCCTCGGCGAGGCGTTCCTTGCGGACGGGCTTGAGGACGTAGTCGACGGCCTTGAGGTCGAAGGCCTGGACGGCGAAGTCCTCGTGGGCGGTGACGAAGACGATCAGCGGCGGCCGGGCGAACCCGGTCAGCAGCCGGGCCAGGTCGAGCCCGTCGAGGCCGGGCATCTGGATGTCCAGGAAGACGACGTCGATGGCGTCGGGCCCGTCGGGGCCGGACTGAAGGGCCCGGTTGATGCGGCGCAGCGCCTCGGTGGCATCGCCGGCGCCCTCCACGCCGGCGATCCGGGGATCGGCGTTCAGCAGGTACAGCAGTTCCTCGAGCGAGGGGCGTTCGTCGTCGACGGCGAGGGCGCGCAGCATGAACGTGGAGTGTAGGGGCGAAAGGCACGCCGTGACATGTCCCGGGCGTGGACGTTCGTGCTGGATACGGTGCTGGATACAGTGCCGACATGAACAGCAGGCCGGTACCGTTCGACGACCTGGATCGGAAGATCCTCACCGCCCTGATGGCGAACGCCCGCAGCAGTTTCGCCGAGATCGGCGCGGAGATCGGCCTGTCCGCGACGGCCGTGAAGCGGCGGGTGGACCGGCTGCGCGAGACGGGTGTGATCACCGGGTTCACGGCCACGGTGAAGCCGTCGGCGCTGGGCTGGCGCACGGAGGCGTACGTCGAGGTGTACTGCGAGGGGGCGGCGCCGCCCCGGCGGCTGGCCGAGGTGGTGCGCAACCATCCGGAGATCACGGCGGCCATGACGGTGACCGGCGGCGCGGACGCGCTGCTGCACGTGCGGGCACGGGACGTGGAGCACTTCGAGGAGGTGCTGGAGCGGATCCGGACGGAGCCGTTCATCCGCAAGACGATCAGTGTGATGGTGCTGTCGCATCTGCTGCCGGAAAGCCCGGAGGCGGGTGCCAGCCAGCCCGCCCCCGAAAACGCAGCAGACGTGCGCTGAACGGCTCCGATACGCAGCATTGCTGCTCGGACACGCAGCTCTCGTTGCTTGTCGGCCGTATCCGTCACTTCCTACCGTGGGTGTCAACCCTCACTCGACACCCCAGGAAGCGGAGGAACCCCTTCGTGCCCGAGTCCCGTGTGCCGCGCCGGCGGCGCTTCGTCGTCTGCGAACCCAGACACTTCGCCGTGCAGTACGCGATCAACCCCTGGATGCGTCCGGACCGTCCCGTCGACGTCCCGCTCGCCCAGGCGCAATGGCAGGCGCTGGTCGACGCCTACCGCGCCCACGGCCACACCGTCGAGACCGTGGAACCCGTGCCGGGCCTGCCGGACATGGTCTTCGCCGCGAACGCGGCGGTCGTGGTCGGCGGCCGCGTCTTCGGCTCCTTCTTCCGCGCGCCCGAGCGGCGCCCGGAGTCCCTCCCCTACGACACCTGGTTCAAGTCGGCCGGGTTCGACGTCTACCGGCCGGAGTCGGTGTGCGAGGGCGAGGGCGACTTCGTGCCGGCCGGGCGCTGGCTGCTGGCCGGCACCGGCTTCCGCACCACCCCGGAGGCCCATCGCGAGGCGCAGGAGTACCTGGGCGTGCCGGTGATCGGCCTGACGCTGGTGGACCCGCACTTCTACCATCTGGACACGGCGCTGTTCGTCCTCGACGACGGCGCGGACGGCACCGACGGGAACATCGCCTACTACCCGGAGGCGTTCTCGCCCGGCAGCCGGGAGGTGCTCGCCCGTCTCTACCCGGACGCGGTGATCGCCACCCGCGAGGACGCGATGGCCTTCGGCCTCAACTCCGTCTCCGACGGCCGCCACGTCTTCATCTCGCCCGGCGCCACGGCCCTCGCCGGCCGGCTGGCCGACCACGGTTACCTGCCCGTTCCCGTCGACCTGTCGGAGTTCCACAAGGCCGGCGGCGGTATCAAGTGCTGCACCCAGGAGATCCGCTCATGACCGCACCCGCGCACACCCGCACCTCCGACGAGCTGATCCGCGCCGAGGAGCCGGTCCTCGCGCACAACTACCACCCGCTGCCGGTCGTCGTCGCCCGGGCCGAGGGCGCCTGGGTGGAGGACGTCGAGGGCCGCCGCTACCTGGACATGCTGGCCGGTTACTCGGCCCTGAACTTCGGCCACCGCCACCCGGCGCTGATCGAGGCGGCGCACCAGCAGCTGGACCGCCTCACCCTCACCTCGCGGGCCTTCCACAACGACCGGCTCGCCGAGTTCGCCGAGCGGCTGGCGCGGCTGACCGGGCAGGACATGGTGCTGCCCATGAACACCGGCGCCGAGGCGGTGGAGAGCGGCATCAAGGTGGCCCGCAAGTGGGCGTACGAGGTCAAGGGCGTCCCCGCCGACCGGGCGACGATCGTGGTCGCGGCGGACAACTTCCATGGCCGTACGACGACGATCGTCAGCTTCTCGACGGACGAGACGGCCCGCTCGGGCTTCGGGCCGTTCACACCGGGCTTCCGGATCGTTCCCTACAACGACCTGGCGGCCCTGGAGGCGGCGGTCGACGAGACCACGGCGGCGGTGCTGATCGAGCCGATCCAGGGCGAGGCGGGCGTGATCGTCCCGGAGGACGGCTACCTGGCCGGTGTGCGGGAGCTGACCCGCCGGGCCGGCTGCCTGTTCGTCGCCGACGAGATCCAGTCGGGTCTCGGCCGCACCGGGCGCACCCTCGCGGTCGAGCACGAGGGCGTGGTGCCGGACGTCGTGCTCCTCGGCAAGGCGCTGGGCGGCGGCATCGTGCCGGTGTCGGCGGTCGTGGGCAGCCGCGAGGTGCTCGGGGTGCTGCGGCCCGGCGAGCACGGCTCGACGTTCGGCGGGAATCCGCTGGCGGCGGCGGTCGGCACGGCGGTGGTCGATCTGCTGGAGACCGGTGAGTTCCAGCGCCGGGCCGCCGAGCTGGGCGCGGTGCTGCGCGAGGGGCTGACCGGTCTGCTCGGCGCGGGTGTGGTGGGCTTCCGCTCGCGCGGTCTGTGGGCGGGCGTCGACGTCGACCCGGCCATCGGCACCGGCCGGGAGATCAGCGAGCGTCTGATGCGGGAGGGCATCCTGGTCAAGGACACCCACGGCGCCACGATCCGGCTGGCGCCGCCGCTGACCGTCACCGAGAACGAACTGCGCTCCGCGATCGGCTCCTTGGAGAAGGTCCTGGCCTCCTGACGGCTCCACCTCCCACGGCTGGGGGCGCCCGCGCGGGCGCCCCCAGTGGTCGGTTCCGGTCGTGGCTCGGCGGTTTTGTCCTGTCGTGGTCCGTCCGGTCGTGGCCTACTCGTTGGGCTCGGCCGAGCTGATCCCGCCGAGCGCGGAGCGCGGGTCACGCTCGATGGCCAGGTCGCCGATGGAGACGATGCCCACGGGGTGTCCCTGGTCGACGACCGGTATACGGTGCACGGCGTGCTCGCGCATCATCTGCACCGCCGTGTCGAGGTCCTCGTCCGGGGTCAGTGTGAAGAGGTCGGCGCTGCACGCTGAGGCGACGGTGCGCTTCTCCTGGTCGCCGCCCTCCGCCAGCGAGCGGATCACCAGATCACGGTCACTGACCACACCGCGCAGCTCGTCGCCCTCGCAGACCAGGACGATGCCGATGTCCTCGTCGCGCATCTTCTGGGCCGCTGCCGTGACCGAGGTCTGCGGCTCCACCGTCACCAGTCGGCTGGTCATGATGTCGCGTACGTGCTGAGCCATGACGCCTCCCTTCGTGAGGTCCTGCGGTGCCGTTCACCGCACTGCTCCGGCCGGGTACCCGGCGGGAGCGGCGCCGCACATACCCACCCGTTCGGTACGGCCTCATCGGCACGCGCCGGCTCGTTGGCGCGGCGGCGATGCGGGTACACGAGGCGGGAGACGGGACTTCCTGAGGAGATGACTCCCATGCTGCTCTTCGGACTGCTTCTCCTGGCGGCCACCGCCGCGTTCACCGGCCTGGCCATCGCCGGAAACCTGTCCGGCGGGCCCGACTACACGGTCTCGGTGCTCGGCAACCAGATCGCCACCATGAGCACCCTGGCGATCTTCAGCGCCGGACTCGCCCTCGCCCTGCTCTTCTGCCTGGGTCTGTCCCTGATGACCGGCGCCGCCACGCACCACCGGCGCGTCCACCGGGCCGCGCGGCAACCCGGCCGCTACGGCCGAACGGCCCCCGGCCCGATGAACGAGACCACACGCCCGGACGACCGGCCCCATCCGTGACACCGGCCCGCAGGACCGGCGTCACGGTCGGCGAGATCAGTGGTAGGCGTGCACGACCGCGTGTCCCTTGCCCCGGCCGATCATCCACCGGTTGACCGGAGTGGTCAGCACGAAGGCGAGGGCGAGGGAGAGGATCAGCGAGACCCAGAACAACGCGTCGGCCAGGCCCGCGTCCATGGCGCCGGGCACCCCGACCATGACGGTGTTGTCGATCAGTTCCATCACCGCGATGGACACCGTGTCCGCGGCGAGCGCGACCTTGAGCGCCTGCCGTAGGGGTACGCCCGCGCGCAGCACCCCGCGCATCGTCAGCGCGTAGCCGAAGACGAAGGCCAGGGCGATCGAGACGGTGACCGTGGCCGCGTTGTGGAGCCCGGCCGCCGTCCCGAGGACCATGCCGAGCACCTCGCCGATGGCGCAGCCGGTCAGGCAGTGCAGCGTCGCCTGCGCGGCCGTGCGCCAGGAGGCACCCGCGCCCGCCGGAGCGGCCGGGGCGTGAGGGTGTCCCTGGTGGTGTCCGTGGTGTTCATGCTGGTGTTCGTGCGGGCTGGCCGGGTGTGTCATCGTCGCTCTCCCCTGTCGGCGCTGATGGGGCCCCGCCTGCCGGCGAAGCCCTTCACCACTCCCGAACAGCATACCCCCCAGGGGTATTCCCGTCAGTGGTGTTCCCGGCAGCGATGTTTCCGTCAGGGGCGTTTCCCTCAGGGGTGTTCCTCTCGGGGGTTCTCCTCTCGGGGGTGTTCCTCTCGGGGGTGCTCCTCTCGGCTCTCCTGGTGGCGGTGCCGGTGCCTGCGCCGCACCAGATGCCGGGCGATCAGCGCGACGACGAGGACGCCGATTCCGGCGAGGACGTACGCCTCGTACCGCTGGATGGTGTCGTAGACGGCGTTGATGTGCGTGCCGGCGAAGTACGCGAGGGTCACCCACAGGCCCACCCACAACGCCGCGCCGAGCGCGTTGAAGGCGAGGAAGCGGCGCCAGGGCATGCCGGTGGTGCCGGCGATGATGCCGTTGGCCTGGCGCAGACCCTCGATGAAGCGCGCCACGGTGACGATCTTGCCGCCGTGCCGGGTGAAGAACCGCTCGGCCGCCTCGAACCGCTTCGGCGTCAGGAAGACGTACCTGCCCCAGCGGTGGACGAAGGCACGCCCGCCCAAGTGGCCGATCAGATAGCCGATGTTGTCCCCGACGACGGCGGCCAGGAACCCGATCACCCCCACGGCCACGACGTTCAGCTCACCCGCGCCGGCGTACACGCCCGCCGCGATCAGGATGGTCTCGCCCGGGGCGGGGACGCCGAAGTCCTCCACCAGGACCACGCCACCCACGGCCCAGTAGCCGTAGTGGCTGAGCAGCGGCGCCAGGTCCTCCAGCGGACCCGGAAGCGGAGGGGCCATACGGCCCACCGTACGTCGCCGGGCGCGGGGGATCCGGCAGGCGCCGCGCGCCCGCCTCCCCGTTCGCCCGGCAGCGAACGTTGTGCGAACCGTGTCAGCGGAAGGCCGCGACGCCGGTCAGTGCCTGACCGAGGGCGAGGGTGTGCATCTCGGTCGTGCCCTCGTAGGTGAGGACGGACTCCAGGTTGTTCATGTGGCGGATGACCGGGTATTCGAGGGAGATTCCGCTGGCGCCCAGGATCGTCCTGGCCGTGCGGCAGATCTCGAGGGCCTCGCGTACGTTGTTCAGCTTGCCGAAGCTGATCTGCGCGGGGTGGGCACCTTCGGCGGAGTCCTTCAGATCGGCCAGCCGCAGCGCGGTCATGGTCGACTTGTGCAGCTCCAGAGCCATGTCGACCAGCTTCTGCTGGGTGAGCTGGAAGGCCGCCAGGGGCTTGCCGAACTGTTCGCGCTGGGCCGCGTGGTCGGCGGCTGCCTGCCAGGCCGAGCGGGCCGCGCCGGTGACCCCCCACACGATGCCGTACCGCGCCTCGTTGAGGCACGTGAGCGGTGCGGAGACGCCACGGGCCTCGGGCAGCAACGCGGATGCGGGCAACCGGACGGCGTCCAGCACGAGTTCGCTCGTGACGCTGGCCCGCAGCGACATCTTGTGCTTGATGGGGGGCGCGGAGAAGCCCGGGGTGTCGGTCGGTACGACGAAGCCTCGGATGCCGTCGTCGGTGCGTGCCCAGACGACGGCGACCGCCGCCACCGAGCCATTGGTGATCCACATCTTGCGCCCGTCGAGGATCCAGTCGCCGCCCTCACGCCGGGCGCGCGTGCGCATCGACGAAGGGTCGGAGCCGTGGTCGGGTTCGGTCAGGCCGAAGCATCCGATGGCCGTGCCCGCCGCCATACGCGGCAGCCATTCCCGCTTCTGCTCCTCGGAACCGAACCGGTGGATCGCGAACATGGCGAGGGAGCCCTGTACGGAGACGAAGGAACGCAGGCCCGAGTCACAAGCCTCCAGCTCGCGGCAGGCCAGTCCGTACGCCCGAGCGGACATTCCCGAGCAGCCGTAGCCGTCGAGGTGCATACCGAGCAGGCCCAGGTCGCCGAAGTCGCGGGCGAGTTCGGGGAGGTCGGGGAGCTCTCCCCGCTCGAACCAGTCGGCGATGTGCGGCTGCACCTTGTCGTCCAGATACTGGCGGACCGTGTCGCGCACGGCCCTGTCGGTATCGGTGAGGAGGGACTCCAGGCCGAGCGGATCGGCCGGGTCGAGAGCGGGGAAGGGCATGGTCGGACTCCTTACGCCTGCGGGTGGTCGAGCAGTCGGGTGATCTCGGCTTCGCTGTAGCCGAGCTCGGCGAGCACGTCGCGGCTGTGCTGGCCCAGGGTGGGCGGTGCGGTGCGCACCGAGGGGCGCTCGCCGCGGAAGGTGACGGGGAAGGCGACCTGCTCGAGCGGTCCGACGTCGGGATGATCGACCTTCTGGACCATGCCGAGCGCCGCGGTCTGCGGGCAGTCGTACACCTCGTCGAGGGCACGGATGGGTGTGACGGGGACACCCTCGCTCCCCAGCAGGGCGCACCAGTGGGCCACGGTGTCATGGGCCAGGGCCCCGTCGAGCTCGGCGTTGAGGGCCGCGCGGTGGGTGACCCGGTCCCGGTTGGTGGCGAAACGCGGATCGTCTGCCCATTCCGGGTGGCCGAGCGCCTCGCACAGCCGGCGGAACAGCGCGTCGTTGCCGATGGCGATCACGAAGTGCCCGTCGGCGGCCGGGTAGGCCTGGTACGGGACGAGGCTCGGGTGGCCGGAGCCGAGGCGCTGCGGGCGTTCCCCGGTCGCGAAGTAGCCTGTCGCCCAGTTGATGTGCAGGGCGAGCTGTGACTCGTACAGCGAGGTGGTGACGTACTGCCCGCGTCCGGTGCGCTCGCGCTCGACGAGTGCCGAGGTCACTCCGATGACGCCGAAGAGAGCGGCTCCGAGGTCTCCCATCGCGTAGCCGGCCTTGACGGGCGGGCCGTCCGGTTCACCGGTGAGCGACATCAGACCGGCCGAGGCCTGGGCGACCATGTCGTAGCCGGGTTCGTCGCGCAGCGGCCCGTGGTCTCCGAACGCGGAGATGTGCAGCACCACCAGCCTCGGGTAGGCGGCGGACAGCCGCGCGTAGTCGAAGGTACGCGCGAGGGAGCTGCCGGGGCGGAAGTTCTCGACGACCACGTCGGCGGTCGCCAGCATCCGGTGCACGGCCTCCTGGCCCCCGGGGGACTTGAGGTCCAGGGTCACCGAGCGCTTGTTGCGGTTCGCCGCCAGGTAGTAGGTGGCGTCGGGGCCGTTGAAGGGCGGTCCCCAGCCGCGCGTCGGGTCGCCGCCGTCGGGGTGTTCGACCTTGATGACGTCGGCTCCGAGGTCGGCCAGCGACATCGTGACGTACGGTCCGGCCAGAATCTTCGAGAGGTCGACGACCTTGATGCCGGCGAGCGGTGCTGCTGCGGGCTGTTCAGACACGGGCCGCCTCCTTCGCGCCGGACCGGGCAACGGTCTCGCGCACCAGGGCGAGAGGTACCCGGCCACCGTCGGCGAGTTCGTCGAGGTGGTCCAGTGCGGTGCGGGGCAGGGCGTCCGGGTCGTCCATCAGGGCGAGGTGGGCATGGGCGACCAGGAGCTTGCGGCCGTTGCCGGTCGCCTCGGCCTCGTAGTCGGCCTGTTCGAACAGGAGCGTCGCCATGACCGTGCGCGTGAGCTCGTCGGCGTACCGGCCGATGCGCATCTCCTGTTCCGCCTCGGGGAGTTCGAGGAGCCGGTCGCCCTTGTCCCGGAGGGCCTTCCAATGGTCGGCGAGGTGACCTTCCCCGTAGGTGTCGGCCAGGGTGTGGTGGGCGCCCTGGCGGCGCATGCAGCGCAGCACGTCGAGCGCGATCACGTTGGACGAGCCCTCCCAGATGGAGCCGAGGTGGGCGTCGCGCAGCAGGCGCGGGTTGACCCAGTCCTCGATGTAGCCGTTGCCGCCGCGGATCTCCATCGCCTCGCCGGTGACGGTACGGGCCCGCTTGCACAGGGTGTGCTTGGCGAGCGGGGTGAGGACACGGACGAGGTCACGGGCGGCGGTGGATCCCTCGTCGGCGGCCGTCAGGCGGCCGGCGGCCTCGAGGACGAGCCCGAGCGCGGCCTCCGCGTCGACGATCAACGGCAGCAGGGTGGCCCGCATCAGAGGCTGCTCGAAGAGCGGCTTGCCGAACACCTCGCGGGTGCGGGTGTGGTCGATGGACTCCCGGACGGCCCGGCGCATCAGGGCGGTGGCGCGCATGGCGTTGGAGAGACGGGAGACGTTGACCATCTCGGCCATCTGGCGGAAACCGCGGCCGAGTTCGCCGACGGGCGTCGCGTACGCCTCGTCGAGGGTGACCTCGGCGCTCGCGATGGACCTCGAGCCGAGCTTGTCCTTGAGGCGGTCGACGCGGACCGCGTTGCGGCTGCCGTCCGGACGCAGCCGCGGGACGAGGAACATGCCGAGCCCGCGCGTGCCCGGGCCCTGTCCCGGGACGCGGGCGAGGGTGAGGATCACGTCGGCGCCCGGGTTGGAGGCGAACCACTTCTTGCCGGTGAGCGTCCAGTGCGTGCCGCGGTCGGTGGCGCGGGTCTCCGTGAGCCCGACATCCGTGCCGCCCTGCCGCTCGGTCATGAACATCGCACCGGTGGCGCGCAGTCGCGGGTCGGTGGAGGACAGCGCGGCGATCTCGTCGGCGTACCGCCCCGGGTCGAACAGGCGCAGGATGCGGGCGGCCGAGTCCGTCATCGACAGCGGGCACGCCATGCCGAACTCCGCCTGCACATACAGGTAGGAGAGCGCGTACTTGACCGCGTGCGGGATCGTGGCGGGCCAGCCGTGGACGCCGGGGCGGTGGGACATCGCGGCGAGGCCGAACCGCTCGTACGCGATCGAGGCCACCCGGTCGTGGGCCGGGTGGTACTCGATCTCGTCGACGCGCTCGCCGTCCGGGGCGTACTGGCGCAGCCTGGGCGGGTTGGCGTCGGCGAGCGCGGCCTGCCGGTCCAGCTCACCTGCCGCCAGCTCACCGAGCTCGGTGAGCAGGGGCTCCGCACGGGCGCGGTCCTCGGCGGACAGGATCCGGTCGAGCAGGGGGCGCAGGGCGGGGTCCCGGTCGGCGTAGTTCATGGCTGGGTCTCCTCAGGGGTGGTGCGGCTCAGGCGAGCGAGGCGGTTCGGGCGGTGCGGGCGGGGGCCTCTTCGGTGGTGCGGGCCAGCAGGGGCAGCACACCGAGGAGGGTCACGACGGTGTAGCCGAGGCCGAGTCCGACGACCGGCCAGATGGAGCCGGAGGTGGTGAGCAGGTACTGGGCGACGATCGGCGCGGTGCCGGCGAAGAGCGTCGTACAGAGCTGGTACGACAGCGACATGCCGGTGTACCGGACCTCGACGGGGAAGACACGGGCGAGGATGCCCGCGAGTGCCGCGTAGTACATGGCGTGCGGGAAGGTCGCCAGACCCATGCCGAGGACGGCGAGCCAGAAGTTGCCGGTGCCGACGAGCACGAACATCAGCGGCAGCAGGACGAATTCGGGCAGCAGCATCCACAGAACGGCCTTCTTCACCGGCCATCTGCTCGCCAGGACGGCCCCGAAGGGCTGGACCACGACCTGCACGACGAGGGCGATCGAGATGACGGTCAGGAAGGTGGTGCGGTCGAAGCCGAGGTCGGAGGTGGCCCAGGAGAGCGCGAAGGTCGTCTTGACGTAGGTGATCGCGACGCCGGCGGTACCCGCGAACACGCCCAGCACGACCAGCAGCGGACTGCGGGTGAGGACCTCCTTGACCGGCAGCTTCGCAGTCTGCCGGCGCTCCAGGACGGCGAGCATCTCGGGGGTCTCGGCCAGCCGCAGCCGGATGACCAGGCCGACGATCACCAGCACGGCGGAGGCGAGGAACGGGACGCGCCAGCCCCAGGACTCGAAGGCCGCGTCCGGGAGCCTGGCGATGCCGAGGAAGGCGAGCGTCGCCAGGAGGTTGCCGACCGGCGAGCCCTGCTGGGCGAAGGCGCCGTAGAGCAGCTTCCGTTTCGGCGGGGCGTACTCGGTGGCGATGAGCACCGCGCCGCCCCACTCGCCGCCCATCGCGACGCCCTGGACCATGCGCAGCAGGACGAGGAGTACGGGGGCGGCGGCGCCGATCTGCGCATATCCGGGCAGCAGCCCGACGCAGAAGGTGGCCGTGCCCATCATGGTGAGCGTGGTGACCAGTGCCTTCTTGCGGCCGTAGCGGTCTCCGAAGTGGCCGAACACCAGGCCGCCGAGCGGGCGGGCGAGGAAGCCGACCCAGAAGGTGGCGAAGGCGGCGAGCGTGCCGACCGTGGGTGGGACATCGGCAAAGAAGATCTTGCCCAGGACCAGCGCGGAGGCGGAGCCGTAGATGTAGAAGTCGAACCACTCGATGGTGGTGCCGACGAAGGCGGTGATCCCGGCGCGCCTGGCGTCGCGGGCCGTGGGCGTCGAGCTGACGGGAGTGACCTGAGCGGGAGTGTCGTGCTGCATGACGAGCGTCCTCTCGTAGCGGCAGGTCGCGCCACGGAGAGCATGCGGGTGGGGGAACCGAGCGGCCGGTCCATGCCCCGTGCGCGAGACACGGATGACTCTGCACCCGCCGATTAGGTGGTGTCCAAGACCAATCCGGCCCTCCGGTAAGACGTCATCCGTCAAAGTCGTTCATCGCTTCCGGGGCTCCTGTCCACCGGCTTCAGCCGGTGTCGGCAGCACCCGCTCGGCGACGCGCAGCACCGCGGCCAGCGCCGCGGACCGGTCGCCGGAACGCCAGCCCAGCGCGATCGGCAGCACTGGCACCTCCTCCCCGGCGAGGGGACGGAAGACGACATGCTCCAGATGGATGTGACGCGCCGACTCCACGACCACCGCGACACCGACGCCCGCGCCGACGAGGGCGAGCAGGTTGTACGAGTCGGGGGCCTCCTGCGCGATCCGCGGTGCGAACCCCGCCTCGTGGCAGGCCTGCACCGTCGCCTCCCGGACGGCGGAGCCGCGCGAGAGGGGGAACGTCACGAAGGGCTCCCGCGCGAGCTCCGCGACGGCGACCTCGGCGCGCTCGGCAAGCCGATGGCTGTCCGGCAGCGCAAGCAGCAGCCGCTCCATGCGGACGACGCGTGCACTGATCCCGCGCCGCACCGGCAGCGCCACGAACCCGAGATCCAGGGTCCCGTCGGCGATGCGTCCCAGCGCCTCGCCGGCATAGGTCTGGCCTTCCAGCACCAGCTCGATCCCGGGCAGTTCGGAGGTGATCGCCCGCGTCAGCACCGGCAGTGCGGAGTAACTGCTGGCACCCGCGAAGCCCAGCGTGACGCGGCCGACCTCGCCCAGGTGCGCCACCTGCACGGCTCGCCGCACGGCCGAGGCCTCGGCCAGAAGATGCCGGGCGGGCTCCAGCAACGCCTTCCCCGCGGCGGTGAGCCGCACCGACCGGGTCGTACGGTCGAACAGCCTGACCCCGAGGTCGCGCTCCAGCAGCCGGATCTGCTGACTGAGCGGCGACTGCGCCATGTGCAGCCGCTCGGCCGCCCGGCCGAAGTGCAGCTCCTCGGCGACGGCGACGAATCCGGAGAGGTGACGTAGTTCCACACGCCCGACCATGCCACCTCACGCCGCCCGTTCCCGAAGCAGCCCCCGCTGTGAACGACAGGACTGCCACCCCCGCCCACGGTCCGTCCTCGGGAGATCGCCGGCGGCGGTGACGACGCCGTTCAGCGGCCGACCGCGTACCCCTGCATGCCGCGCGGGTTGGCGCCGGCCGACACCACGCCCGTCTCCGGGTCGCGGCCGACCACGCACATCCGCCCCTCGGACCACGGGTCGCCCACGGTCACGTCGTGACCGCGCCGACGCAGCTCGTCGATCGCCTCGTCCCCGATGCGCGACTCCACGGTGACGCCGCCCGGCCGCATCTCCCTGGGGAAGAAGGAGCCGGGGAAGCTGTCGGTGTGCCAGTTGGGGGCGTCGATGGCGCCCTGGAGGTCGAGCCCGCCGCGCACCGCCCCACGGAGCGCGACCGCCAGGAAGAAATGCACCTGCCACTGGTCCTGCTGGTCGCCACCGGGGGTGCCGAAGGCCATCACCGGAACGCCGCCCCGCAGCGCGAGCGACGGGGTGAGCGTGGTCCGGGGCCGGCGGCCCGGGGTGAGCGAGTTCGGCAGCCCCGGATCGAGCCAGGCCATCTGCAGCCGGGTACCGAGCGGGAAGCCGAGCTCCGGCACGACCGGGTTGGACTGGAGCCAGCCGCCGCTGGGCGTCGCGGCGACCATGTTGCCCCACCGGTCCACGACGTCGACGTGGCAGGTGTCACCGCGGGTCGTACCGTCCTGGGCGACGGTCGGCTCCCCGACGCCCGCCACCGGGGCGCCCGGGATGCCCATGGGGCTGAAACCCGGCTCGCCGGCCGCGACGGCTCCCGCGTGCGCGCTCAGCCTCGGCGTGCGCCCGCCGGGGGCACCGGGGCGCAGGTCGTAGGAGGCGGTGTCGCCGATCAGCGCGCGGCGCTCCGCGTTGTAGTCGGCGGAGAGCAGGGCGGTCAGCGGCGCGGTCGAGGGGCCGTCGGCGTCGCCGTACCAGGCCTCGCGGTCGGCCATGACGAGCTTGGTGCCCTCGATGAGCGTGTGGAGGTAGTCGGCGGTGCCGTAGGCGGGCAGCTCCTCGGGGAGCAGCGCCAGCTGCTGCAGGAACGCCGGGCCCTGGGACCAGGCTCCCGCCTTGCAGACCGTCCAGCCGTTCCAGTCGTGGGTGACGGGTTCCTCGTAGCCGGCCGAGAAGGCGGCGAGGTCGTCGCCGGTGAGGGTGCCGGCGTGGTGTTCGCCCGAGGTGTCGAGGGTGGGCAGGGCGGCGGTCTTGGCGAGGGCCTCGGCGATGAAGCCGTCGCGCCAGACGCGCCGGGCGGCGTCGATCTGCGCCTCGCGGCCGCTGCCGGCGGCCTTGGCCTCGGTGATGAGGCGGCGCCAGGTGGCGGCGAGGACGGGGTTCCTGAAGAGGGTGCCCGGGACCGGGGGCCGGCCCCCGGGCAGGTAGAGCTCGGCGGAGGAGGTCCACTCCTTCTCGAACAGTGCGCGCACGGTCTCGACGGTCTGTCCGACCCGTTCGACGGGGGCGTGGCCGTTCTCGGCGTACCCGATGGCGTACTTCAGCACGTCTTCCAGGGACTTGGTGCCGTGGTCGCGCAACAGCAGCATCCAGGCGTCGAAGGCGCCCGGCACGGCGGCGGCGAGCGGCCCGGTGCCGGGGACGAGGGAGAGACCGAGCGAGGTGTAGTGGTCGATGCTCGCTCCGGCGGGCGCGGGGCCCTGGCCGCACAGGACGCGCACCGGCCCGTCGGCGGGGGCGAGGATGACCGGTACCTCGCCGGCGGGCCCGTTGAGGTGGGGTTCGACGACGTGCAGCACGAATCCGGCGGCGACCGCCGCGTCGAAGGCGTTGCCGCCGTCCTCCAGGACGGCCATCGCCGACTGGGACGCCAGCCAGTGGGTGGAGGACACCATGCCGAAGGTGCCCTGGAGGGTCGGCCGGGTGGTGAACGTCATCTGACGACTCCTTGGTGCGGTGTGGTTCTGCCCTGAGGCACGGGACGGACGGCTGCGGTTCGGGGTCCGGTGCCGTCAGGGGGCCGCGGCCGCCGCGGCCGCGTCGGGCGCGGTGCCGTCGGTGGACACGAGATGGCAGGCGACCCGTCGGCCGCCGGACAGTGTGCGGAGCTCGGGGATCTCGGTGCGGCAGCGGGCGTCGGCGAGCGGGCAGCGGGTGTGGAAGCGGCAGCCGGGCGGCGGTGCGAGCGGGCTCGGCAGCTCCCCGCTGAGCACGATGCGTTCCCTGGTGCGCTGGACGGCCGGATCGGGTACGGGCGCCGCGGACAGCAGGGCCTGGGTGTACGGGTGTGCGGGGCGGGCGAACAGCTCGGGGGCGGGCGCCTCCTCGACGATCTGCCCGAGGTACATCACCGCGATGCGGTCCGCGAGGTACTCGACCGCCTCCAGGTCGTGGGTGATGAACAGGCAGCCGAAGCCGCGGTCGCGCTGCAGATCGGCCAGCAGGTTGAGCACGGCGGCCTGCACGGACACGTCCAGCGCGGAGGTCGGCTCGTCCGCGATGAGCAGATCCGGGTCGACGGACAGCGCGCGGGCGATGGAGACGCGCTGCCGCTGGCCGCCGGACAGTTCGTGCGGGTACCGGTCGGCGTGCTCCGGGCGCAGCCCGACCTGTCCCAACAGCTCCGCGGCCCGCGTGCGGGCGGCGGTCTTGGACGCGAGCCCGTGCAGACGCAGCGGCTCGGCGATGATCCGGCCGACCGTCATCCGCGGGTCGAGGGACGAGGAGGAGTCCTGGAAGACCAGGTGGAAATCCTTGCGGAGGGGCCGCAGGGCACGTCGGGACAGGTGGGTGACGTCCCTGCCGTTGATGCGTACGGTGCCGCCGGTGGGCTCGTCGAGCCGTACGGCGCACCGGCCGACGGTGGACTTGCCGCTGCCGGACTCGCCGACCAGGCCGACGACTTCGCCGCGGCCGACGGTGAGGCTGACGCCGTCGACGGCTTTCACGGTGCCCTGATCGGTGCGGAAGTGCCGGGTGAGCTCGGACAGGTGGAGCGCGGGCGCCGAGGCACCGGTACCCGCGTCGGTGGCGGAGCGCCTGAGGTCCGTGGTGTCGCGCGGCGCCGGGATCGAATCCGCCGGAGTCATCGGGCGGCCTCCTCGGTGGATACGAGGCCGGGGTGCTCCCCCGGCGCGGTGTCGATCGGGTGCCAGCAGGCGACCCGGTGCGCGGCCGGCGGACCTGAGGCTCCGGGCGGCGCGGTCGCCGCCGTCGCCGCGGCCGCGGAGGCACTCGCCGATGCGGGGGCCCCGGTGCCACCCGCCTCGGCCGCGGGGCGGGTGGCAGCGGCCGTGCGGGGCGCCGTGGTCACCGTGACGAACGGCGGCTGCTGGGCGGCACAACGCTCGTCCGCGTGCTCGCAGCGGGACGCGAACGTGCAGCGGTCGGGTTGTCCGGACAGGCTCGGCACCATGCCGGGGATCTCCCGCAGCCGGGGCCTGGGCCCGTCCTGCGGTACACCCTTGCGCATCGCGCCGGGGCGGAGCACCGCGCCCAGGAGGCCGCCGGTGTAGGGGTGCCGGGGCGCGGCGAACAGGTCGTCCACCGGCGCCTGCTCCACCGGACGTCCCGCATACATGACCAGCACCCGGTCGGCGATGTCCGCCACGACGCCGAGGTCGTGCGTGATGAGGACGATCGCCGTGCCGAGCCGCTCGCGCAGCGACTGGAGCACCTCGAGGATGCCGGCCTGCACGGTGACGTCCAGGGCGGTGGTCGGCTCGTCGGCGATCAGGACGGCCGGGTCGCACGCCACCGCCGTCGCGATCATCACACGCTGCCGCATGCCACCGCTGAGCTGGTGCGGGTAGTCGTGGACGCGCTCGCGCGGTGCGGGGATGCCGACGAGGTCGAGCAGTTCCACTGCCCGTTCCCTGGCCTCCTTGCGGCCGATCCCCTGGTGGCGACGCAGCACCTCGCCGATCTGGCGGCCGATGGTGAGCACCGGGTTCAGGGAGGTCATCGGCTCCTGGAAGATCATCGCGATGTCCCGGCCCCGGATCCGCTGAAGAACCTTGTCGCTCGCGCCCACCAGCTCCCGTCCGCCGAGACGGACGGACCCGGAGACCGTGGCACTCGGCGGCAGCAGGCCCATGACCGCCATGGAGGTGACGGACTTGCCGCAGCCGGACTCGCCCACCACGGCGAGGACTTCGCCGCGGGCCAGGTCGTACGACACGCGGTCGACGGCGTGCACGGTCCGGGTGTCGGAGCGGAAGGAGACCGTCAGGTCGCGGACGCTGAGGACCGGTTCGGCCGTGCCGGACGGGCGCGTCGTGTCGGACGGTCGCTGTGTGTCGGACGGTTGCGTCGAGCCGGACGGTTCGGTCGTGGTCACCGGGTGCCTCCACGGGGGTCGAAGACGTCGCGGACTCCGTCGCCGAGCAGGTTGAACGCCAGGGTCGCCGCCACGATGGCGAGGCCCGGCCAGACGGCCAGCCACGGCGCGGGGGCCAGGAATGCCTGGGCGCTGGAGAGCATCACGCCGAGCGACGCGTCGGGGGGCTGCACGCCGAGGCCGAGGAAGCTGAGCAGCGCCTCGCCGATGATCGCCGCCGGGATGCCGACGGTGGCCTGGACGATCAGCGCCGAGGTCGCGTTGGGGAGGATGTGCCGCAGCAGGACGGTGCGGTCACCGCCGCCGTTGGCGATGGCCGCGGCGACGTAGTCGGCGTGCTTCAGCCGCAGGGTCTCCGCACGGGTGATGCGGATGACCGGCGGGACCTGCGCGATGCCGACCGCGATGGTGGCGTTGAGGAGGGACGGGCCGAGGACGGCGGCCAGCCCGACGGCGAGGACCAGGAACGGGAAGGCGAGCAGGGTGTCGGTGATCCGGGAGACGATCCCGTCGGCGATCCGCCCGTAGTAGCCCGCCACCAGACCCATCGGGACCCCGACGACGAAGGCCAGGACGACCGCGAGAACGCCGACCTGCATGGAGGCACGGGCGCCGAAGATGATCCGGGAGAGCTGGTCGCGGCCCAGGTCGTCGGTGCCGAGCCAGTGCTCCGTGCTGGGGGCGGCGAGCGTGTCGCCGAAGTGCGGCTGGGCCGGGTCGTACGGGGCCAGGAGCGGCGCGCACACCGCGGCCAGCACGAACACGGCGGCGATGACGGCGCCGGTGAGGGCGAGCCGGTTCCTGCACAGGGCGCGGAGCCTGTCGCGGGCGCCTCTGCCGTGTGCCGCCGCCGGGGCGTCGCCGGCCGCGGCCTGGACGGGAGGAGCCACGGAGGCCGGGGCTGCGGTCATCGGGGGGCACCTCCGAGCCGGATACGCGGGTCGACGACCGAATAGAGCACGTCGACCAGGAGATTGATGAGGATGTAGGCGGCGGAGGTGAACAGCACGACCCCTTGCAGCATCGCGTAGTCACGGGTGAAGACCGCGTCGATGGTGAGCTTGCCGAAGCCGGGGAGGACGAAGATCTGCTCGGTGACCACGGCTCCGGAGATGAGCTGGCCGAGTTGCAGGCCGAGCACGGTGACGACGGTCACCAGGCTGTTGCGGAGCGCGTGCCCGGCGATCACCTGGCGGCGTGAGAGCCCTTTGGCGCGGGCCGTGCGGACGTAGTCGGCGGACAGGTTCTCCAGCATCGCCGCGCGCGTCTGCCGCATGACGACCGCGGCGAGGCCCGAGCCGAGGACGACGGCCGGGAGCACCAGGTGGCGGATGTTCTCCAGGGGGTCGGCGCCGAAGGGGACGAAGCCCGAGGCGGCGAAGACGGGGACGGCGATGGCGAAGACGAGGACGAGCACGATGCCCAGCCAGAAGTGGGGCACCGACAGGCCGAGGAGGGCGGCGGCGTTGGCGAGCCACTCCTCCGGCCGCCCCCGGCGCACGGCGGCGACGACGCCGGCACCGATGCCGAGCACCACGGCCAGCAGCAGTGAGAACGCGGCGAGTTCGAGCGTGACGGGGAGGGCCGAGGTGATCGAGTCCAGGACGGGCAGGCCGGTGCGCGAGGAGGTGCCGAGGTCTCCGGTGAGGGCGTGGCCGACGAAGCGCCCGTACTGGATCACGATGTTGTCGTTCAGGCCGTAGGCCTGGCGTATCGCCGCGAGCGCCTGCGGACTGCGCTCCTCGCCGGCGAGGGCGAGGGCCGGATCGCCGGGCAGTGCGCGGACGCCCGCGAAGACGACGACGCTGACGAGGAAGAGCGTCACCAGGGACTGCCGGAGGCGGACGAGCAGGTAGCGGCTCACCGGGCGTACCCCGCTTCCTTGACCCGGACCAGGCCGTCGTCGTAGACCTTCACGCCCGCGACGTCCCTGCGGGCGACGACGTAGTTGTTGTTCCGGTAGAGGTAGATCAGCGTGTGCTGGTCACGGATGCGGCGCGTGAGGTCGGCGTAGATGCGGGCGCGGGCCTTCTCGCCCGCGGTGGCGCGGCCTTCCGCGATGAGTCGGTCGATGTCCGGATCGGAGACGCCGTAGGTGTTCATGGCGCCGCGCGTGCCGAGGAAGGAGGCGATGTTGCCGTCCGGGTCGAGCCGCCCGGACCAGCCGCTGCTGTACGCGTCGTAACGGCCTGCGTCGGTCTCCTGCAACATGGTGGTGTACTCCGTGGGTGCCAGCCGTACGGCGAACCCGGCGTCCTTGGCCATCGCCTGGACGACCTGCCCGAACCGGATGTCCACGGGCGAGGTGGAGACCTTGAGTTCGAGCCGGACCGGGAGCTTCACCCCGGCTTCCTTCAGCAGCTGCTTCGCCTTCTTCAGATCGCGTCCGGGGCAGCCGGGTGCGGCGGGAGCGATGGCCGACTTGGGCGACACTGGTCCGCATGCGGGCGCGTACATGCCCTGGAAGACCACCTTGTTGATCACGTCGCGGTCGAGGGAGAGCTCGAACGCCTCCCGGACACGGGGGTCGCGGGCGATCGGGGTGTCGATCTTCCCGGGCTTCTGCCCGAGGCCCCGGGTGTTGCCCACGTTGAAGCCGATGCCCTGGTAGCCGAGCGAGGGCGAGGCGAACAGCTGCAGGTTCTTCTCGGTGAGGGCGCTTCGCACGTCGACGGGGTCCATCTGGTCGCCGACCTGTACGTCTCCAGCGCGGAGGTTCGCGAGGCGCACGCTGCCGTCGGGGATCGGCTTGAAGACCACCTCGTCCAGGTGCACGTGGTCGGCGTCGTAGTAGAGGGGATCCTTCTTCAGCACGATCCGGTCACCGGTCACCCGCTCGACGAACTTGAACGGGCCGACGCAGGAGGGGTGGTTGGAGAAGTTCTTCCCGTACTTCTTCACCGCTCGCGGCGAGAGGACCATCCCGGCCCGGTCGGCCAGCACGGCGGTGAGCGGGACATAGGGCTGGGCCAGGTGGAGCGTGAGCGTGTACGGGCCGGCGGCCACGGCGGACTTCAGCGGGGCGAGTTCGGTCGCGCGCGCCGAACCGGGCAGATAGCGGTGGCGCATCAGGGAGGCCGCCGCGGCCCGGGCGTTCAGCTGAGTACCGTCGCTGAACCGCAGGCCCCTGCGGAGGGTGATCGTGACGGTGCGGCCGCCGTCGGAGGTCCGCGGCAACGCGGAGGCGAGCTGCGGGACGATCTTTCCGCTGCGGTCGATGTCGTACAGCTTCTCGCACATGGCGGCGAAGACCGTCCGCCCGACGAGGGTCTCGGCAAGGGTCGGGTCCAGTTTGTCGGGTTCCGATTTGAGGGCGACGGTGAGCGTTCCGCCGTCGCGCACCGGACGGTCGTCGGAGGTCCGCTCCGTGACCGCGCTTCTGGCGGGGTCGCTCAGCGAGGCGCAGCCCGCCGTCAGCGCCAGCAGGACAGCGGTCGACGGGACGGCACGCCACCGGCGTACGCGGCGCCGGGCGGCGCCCGTGGCGAGGGGTGTGGACGGCCCTGCCGGTGGAGCTCCGGGGCGGCTGCCCCGGCCTGTGCGGTGCATGCGGGATTCTCCCTCTCTGGCTCCGGGATGCTCGGGACTGTGGCAGCGGAATGACGGTCTGCGGCGGTCGGTGTGCCGGTGGCGCGGCGGACGCCTGCGACCCGGGAGTTCCCGCCGCGCCCCGCCTGTGTTCAGCGGTTCGGGGTTAACGCCATGCCGGTGGGCGCGAGAGCGGTGACGCGACGCGACGCGCCCGGGCGTCCCTGCGTCCGTACGACCGTGCTCGCCCCTCCCGGCACCGCCGACCGCCGCGCGGTGACGACCTGCACTTCGACGGTGCCGCTCACTTCTCCGGCCGGCTCGACGAACCGGCGTTCACGCGGATCCCGCACGGGTGCTCCCTCGGCGTTCCCTGGCCGTTGGCAAGGAGTTAACCGGCAGCCACAGTCCGGCGTCCAAGACACATGTGACACCGTGTTGATGCACTGCAGCTATGAGTCCGGAGAGCCACCGTGGAACGTCATCAGATCGAGTACTTCGTGGCCATCGTGGAGCACGGCGGCTTCGGCAGGGCCGCCCGGGCCCTGTGCACGGCTCAGCCCTCTCTGTCCCGGGCCATCCAGCGACTCGAACGCGAACTCGGCGTGACTCTCTTCCATCGGGTGGGGCGCAACGCGGTCCTCAGTTCGGCAGGAGAGGCGCTGGTGGAAAAGGCACGACTGGTGCTGCGCGATCTCGACGCCCTGCACGCCGCGGCTCGATCGATCGGCGACGGTGTGGCCGGCAGGGTGGACGTCGCCGCCACATCGTCCTCCGCGCTGGAGCCCGTCACCAGCGTCGTCGCGGATCTCCGCGAGCGACACCCCGGGGTGACGGTCAGCGTCACCCCGGCACTGTCCGCGTCCGAGGTGGTCGCCATGGTGCTGCGCGGCCACTGCGAGGTCGGCGTCTGCGGCAACTCCGGGCCCCCCGCCGCCCAGGGACTGCAGGCACGTCATCTGCGCGACGAGGAGATTCTGCTCGTCCTCCCGTCCGACGAGGTGGTGGAGGCGGGGGGCGGCGTGACGCCCGAGGTCCTGCGCGGCAGGCGCTTCGTGGTGCCCCAGCCGCCCACGGCGGTCCGCGCCGTCTTCGACCGGCTCGCCGCCACGGTGGGGGACATGACCATCGCGGCCGAGGTGGGCGACCGCAGTGTGATCCTCCCGATGGTCCTCCGTGGTATCGGCGCCGGGCTCGTACCGGACGGCTGGTCGGACCTCGCCCGACGGGCCGGCGCCCGCCTCTACCCCTTCACGCCTCCAGAACGGCTTCCCCAATGGCTGGTGCACCGCCGCGGGCCGCTCACTCCGGCGGCCAGAGCCTTCATCGACGCCACCATGCAGTGGGCGCTCACCGACGCCGGGTCCGGTCGAGGAGTCGCCGACACGGGCTCGGAGACCAGCTGGGGGACCGGCTCCCGGCTGCCCGAGGCACCTCCAGGTGACAGCGACTGATCGGCGGCGAGGCGGGCACTTTCGGCCTCGCCGAGCCGGACCGACCGCCCGGGCTCAACGATCGTCGTACCACCCGCCGACTCCCCGCTTGCCGGCGCCGCACCCGCACGATGGTCATGGCGGGGAAGCCGTCAGAGGCCGGCGGCCGAGGGGGTGATGGTCAGCTCCGCCCAAATGGTCTTGCCGGTGGGCGTATAGCGCGTGCCCCACGCGTCCGCGAATTGCGCGACCATGAACAGACCTCTGCCACCTTCGTCGTCGCTGGTCGCCTGGCGCAGGTGGGGCGATGTGTGGGAGGCGTCCGAGACCTCGCAGATGAGCGTGTGTTCCCGGATCAGCCGCAGCTGGATGGGACTGCGGCCGTAGCGGATCGCGTTGGTCACCAGCTCGCTGATGACCAGCTCGGCCGACGGCGCTTCTTCTGCGAGGCCCCAGACAGTGAGTTGGCGCGAGGCCCGGGCTCGAGTCCGGGCGACGACTTCGGGCTCGGCGGGCAGGTCCCAAGTGGCGACCCGGTCGGCCTCGAGGCTGCGGGTGCGGGCCAGGAGAAGGATGGCGTCGTCCGTCGGCGGCCCTTCGTCGAGGGCGGCCTCCACAGCGGCCTGGCAGAGGTCGTCCAGCGGCCGGCCCGGCTCGGTCAAGGCGTGCAGCAGATGCATCAGGCCGTCCGGGTCGTGCTGGAGGCCGTGGAGGAGACCATTCGTGTACAGGGCCAGCAGGCTGCCGTCGGGCAGACGCGTCTCCGTCGTCTCGAACGGCAGGCCCCCCAGGCCGAGCGGCGGACCCACGGACAGAGGCAGAAGCCCGGCTGCTCCTCCGGGACGTACGACGATGGGCGGCACATGGCCGGCGCTGGCCGCGGAGCATCGCCCGGTGACGGGGTCGTAGATGGCGTACAGGCATGTGGAGCCTAGCGATGTGGCCTCCTGATCGGCAAAAAGGTCGTCGTCGGCGGCCTGGCGCACGCGAGCGTCTATGTGGGCCAGCGCCTCGTCCGGAGTGAAATCCAAGGCTGCCAGGGTTCGCATGGCAGTACGCAGCCGTCCGGCGCAGGCCACGGATTGAATGCCCCGGCCGGTCACGTCGCCGACGATCAGGCCGACGCGGGCGCCGGAGAGCGGAAGGATGTCGAACCAGTCGCCGCCCACCCCGGCGCGGGTGCGGGCGGGCAGACAACGGTGTGCGGTCTCCAGCGAGCTGCGCGTCGGCACGGCACCCCGCACCAGCAGACTGTGCTGGAGGGTGAGGGCGTCGTGATGTTCTCGGGTGTAGCGGCGAGCGTTGTCGATGCACACCGCGGCCCGGGCTACGAGGTCGTGGACCAGGGCCAGATCGTCCGGCTCGAAAGGCTGCGGCAACTGCCAGCGGTAGAAGTGTGCGAGTCCGAGCGTGGTCTCGCGCGCCCGCAGGGGCACCGTCATCAACGAGTGGATGCCGGCCCCGAGAATCTTGGCGGCGCGGGTGGGGTCCTGAGCCAGCCAACTCGCGTCCTGGTCCAGTACCGGGATCAGCAGCGGCTGCCCTGAGGCCAGGCACTGGGCGTAGGGAGTGCTGGGATGGAAGGTCATCAGCTCCCCGACCGGATGGGTCGCCTCCGGAGCGTGCGCCGTGCGCGAGAGGATCGCCGCGCGGCGCAGCAGGGTCGCGCGTTCCACCGGTCCGGGGAGCGGTTCCTCGCCGCGGTCGATCCCTTCCAGCAGATCGACGGCGACGAAGTCGGCCAGGCGGGGGACCGCCACTTCGCAGAGCTCCTCCGCGGTCCGGACCACCTCCAGGGTCGACCCGATGCGCGTCGTGGCGGTTTCCAGCAAGGTCAGGCCCTCGCGGCGCGCCGGCCTCGGCCGCCCACCCATGGCGGAGATCGCGGTGGCAACCCCCATCGGCCGGCCGCTCGAGTCACACAGAGGGAACGTCGAGAGGGAACAGACTCGGTCAGGATCACCTCCGGTCACGGCCAGGGGCACGGTGGTCGCCACAGGTCTGCCTGTTTCCAGGACGGTGCGCAAGAGCTCGGTCAGACGGGCGATGTCACGCGCGGGGAAGAACTCACCGATCGGCTTGCCCACGACCTGGTCAGCCTCGATCCGGCAGAGACGTTCGAGTGCCGCGTTGACACGCAGCGCGCGAAGCGCGCTGTCGTAGACGGCCAGGCCCACCGGCGCCTGAGCGAACAGAACATCCAGGTCCACGGTGGTGTCGAACGCCCCAGGGGACGGGCTGCCGGGACAACCGCCTGCGCTGGGATCCGTGCGTGCCATCACCATGCCTTCCCGGATCGACCGTGTCTGCCCGGCCACCGACCGTCAGCGAGACCGGTCTCTTCCTCATCATGCCCGGGAACCCCCGCACCCGCAGAACACAGCCGTGCACCCGCGTGACCTGCGGACCCACGCGCCGGCCGGTCCCAAGGGCGATGTCCACCTCTGTCTCTGGTCAGCCGCGCACGAAGTACAGGACGGTTGTGATCACGGCGGTCGCCAGGAGGATGCCTCGGAGCAGCCAGGCGGGAAGGCGGCGCGTCAGGTGGGCGCCCGCGAAGCCACCGGCCACCGCGCCGACCAGCATGACGGTGAGGAGCAGCGGAGCGCTCAGCGCGTCCGAGGCGATGAGGAACAGCACCGTCGCGCTGAGATAGACGGCCGCGAGTTGGGTGACCCGCATCGGGTTGCCGGCCGCGGCGTCGAGACCGAGGCCGATGCCCCACAGGGCCAGCATCATGATGCCTACGGCTCCGCCGAAGTATCCGCCGTACACGGCGAGGAAGAACTGTCCGATCAGGACGGCTCGTGAGCTCAGATCGACGGAGCGGCCCAGCGCGCTGCTCAACGCCCGGGAGAGGTGGCGGCCGAAGGCGAGTGTCACTGTGGCGAACGCGAGCAGCCACGGCACCGCGTCCTCGAACGACGAGGCGGGCAGCACCAGCAGCAGGCCGGCACCGACGCCACCGCCGACCATGCTCACTGCTGTCAGCGCCCTCGTGGAGGTGGGTCCGACGGGGGCGAGCTCGCGCCGGTACACCCAAGCACTGGCCACGGCGCCGGGTACGAGGGCGACTCGCGACACCGCATTCGCCGTTACCGGCGGCAGGCCGAAGGCGACGAGAGCGGGCAGGGCGACGAACGTCCCTCCGCCCCCCATGGCGTTGAGGACTCCGGCGGCGACACCGGCCAGCAGGACAAGGGGAAACTCGATCACATGTCGAGCTTCATCGTGGACGAACAGTTCCACAATGCGGAATCGACGTACCTTGCCTAAGGCTGTGCCATAGGCTGGGTCGGTGCGCTATGACCTGGACGACCTGCGTCTGTTTCTCCACATCCTCACGGAGGGGTCGATCACGGCGGGCGCTCAGCGCATGCACCTGAGCCTGCCCTCGGCCAGTGCCAGAGTGCGCTCGCTGGAGCACCACGCCGGCGTGGCCCTGCTGATCCGCGGCCGACGGGGTGTGCGGCCCACGCCGGCGGGGACGACCCTGGCCCGCCACGCACGCGACGTACTCGACCGGACCGCGCGGCTCGAGAGCGCCGTCGCGAGCTACACACGGTCCCCGACCTCTCCGCTGATCCTGCTGGGCGGCGGCTCCGCGGTGCACCGGCTCGTGCCGCAGGCCCTGATCTCGTTCCTCCGCGCCCACCCGGACACCGATGTCACGGTGTCCGAGAGCCGCACCCCACAGACTCTCCGGATGCTCGCCGACGGCGAGGCGGACCTGGGGATCGTCCTCGACAACGAGGCAGGAGACCGCGGCCTGCGCGTGGAACCCCTGGGCGACGACTCCCTCGTCGTGATCGGCCAGGAAGGAGGAATCCTCAGCGGGCGGACCGCGCTGACTTACAGCGAAGTCGCCGAACACCCTCTCGTCGGCCTCGACGCCGACTCCTCACTGCGCCGCTGGATCGAGAAGCGCCTCGGGCCCCACGCCCCGGCCGTGCGCTACCGCACCACGGTCGCCGACCTGAATGTCCTCGTCTCCCTTGCCGTCGCCGGCGCCGGGCTCGCCGTCGTGCCGCGCCGCGCCATCGACCCCCACCAGCGTCTCGACGTGTGCGAACTGCGGGAGCCCTGGGCACGCCGCCACCACCTGCTGGCCTGGGGCGTCGGGGACCGCGCGGCGTCGGTGGCGACCGCGGCGCTCGCAGAACACCTGCGCCAGGCGGCCCTGTCCGAGTCTTCCGTGTCTTCCGTCCGCGATCCGCACAGAGATGCAGTCGGCAACGCGGTCGGCCCGCAGCTCTCGCACGAGGGCAGCATGAGCCCTGCCGAACTCGGTTACAGATGACTAAGGTCGCACTGGCGCCACTGCCGCGATCCTGTGGCTGACCTGCGAAGACGCCGGTTTGAAGCGGTCCCGGTAAGAGTTGAGGAGCGAGCCGTGTTCTATTACCTGCTCAAATACGTGCTGCTGGGACCGCTGCTCCGGATGGTCTTCCGGCCACGTATCGAGGGGCTGGAGCATGTACCGGACTCCGGCGCGGCCATCGTCGCGGGCAACCATCTGTCGTTCTCCGACCACTTCCTGATGCCCGCGATCCTCAGACGGCGCATCACCTTCCTGGCGAAGGCGGAGTACTTCACGGGCCCGGGCCTCAAGGGCCGCCTCACGGCCGCCTTCTTCCGCAGCGCCGGGCAGATCCCCGTCGACCGCTCCGGGAAGGAGGCCGGCCAGGCGGCGATCCGGGAGGGGCTCGGGGTGCTGAGCAAGGGGGAGTTGCTCGGCATCTATCCCGAGGGCACCCGCTCGCACGACGGACGCCTGTACAAGGGCAAGGTCGGTGTCGCGGTCATGGCGCTCAGGGCGGGGGTCCCGGTGGTGCCCTGCGCGATGATCGGTACGTTCGAGGCCCAGCCCCCGGGCAAGGTCGTGCCGAGGGTCCATCCGGTGGTCATCCGCTTCGGCAAGCCGCTGGACTTCTCCCGCTACGCCGGGATGGAGGACGAGAAGGCGGTCCTGCGCGCCGTCACCGACGAGATCATGTACGCCATCCTGTCGCTGTCCGAGCAGGAGTACGTCGACCAGTACGCGGCCGTGGCCAAGGCCGAGCAGGCCGCCGCCACGGGCCAGAGGGAGCGCAGGTTCCCGCGGTCACCGCTGGGCTGACCCCCGGGTCCGGGGCCGAGACGGTACGGCGAAGGGGCGGCCGGGCATGCCGGCCGCCCCTCACCGCGTGCGTCCGCCCGTTACGGCTGCGGGGTCGCGTGCGGGGTGCAGGTCACGTCCGACCCGTCCACCTTGCCGGTGAGCAGGTAGGCGTCCACCCGGCTGTTGATGCACGGGTTGACCAGACCTGTGACTCCGTGGGAGCCCGCGTCCTTCTCGGTGATCAGGCGGGAGCCCTTGAAGCGCTTGTGCAGTTCGACGGCGCCCGGGTACGGGGTGGCCGCGTCCCGCGTGGACTGCACGATCAGCACCTGCGGCAGGCCCTTGCCGGTCTTGACGTTCACCGGGGTCCGCTGCTGAACCGGCCAGGTGGCGCACGGCAGGTTCATCCAGGCGTTGGACCAGGTCAGGAACGGGTACTTGGCGTTCAGCCGCGTGTTGTCCTGGTCCCACTTCTTCCAGCTGGTGGGCCACTTGGCGTCGGTGCACTCGACGGCCGTGTAGACGGCGTTGCCGTTCTCCGAGGAGATGTTGCCCGCGGTGTCGGACATGTCGGGGGCGGCGGCGTCGACGAGCGCCTGGGTGTCACCGGCGAAGTACTTGCTGAACACCGTCGCCACCGGGACCCACGAGGAGTCGTAGTACGGGGCGCTCTGGAAGAAGCCGAGCAGCTCGGCCGGGCCGACGACCCCACCGATCGGGTTCTTCTTCGCGGTGGCGCGCAGCTGGAGCCACTTGGCCTGGACGGCGTCGCGGGTGGTGCCCAGGTGGAAGCTGGCGTCGTTCTTGGCGACCCAGTCCTCCCAGTCCTTCCAGCGGCCCTCGAAGGCGACGTCCTGGCCCAGGTTGGCCTGGTACCAGATGTTCTCCTTCGCCGGGTTGACGACGCTGTCCACGATCATCCGGCGGACGTGGCCCGGGAACAGCGTGCCGTAGACGGCGCCGAGGTAGGTGCCGTAGGAGACGCCCAGGTAGTTGATCTTCTTCTCACCGAGCGCGGCGCGGATGACGTCCAGGTCGCGTGCGGTGTTCGGCGTGGTCATCTGCTCGAGCATCGCCCGGCCGGTACGGTCCAGGCAGCCCTCGGCGTACTCGCGGGCCAGCTTGCGCTGGGCGAGCTTGTCGGCCTCGGAGTCGGGCACCGGGTCCATCTTGGGTGCCTTCACGAACTCCTGCGGGTCCATGCAGGAGATGGGCGCCGAGTGGCCGACACCGCGCGGGTCGAAGCCGACGAAGTCGTAGGCCTTCGCCACGTTGGCCCAGACGGGGTTCTTGGCGGTGACCCGGGCCGGGAAGCGCAGGCCCGAGCCGCCGGGACCACCCGGGTTGTAGACGAGGGCGCCCTGGCGCTCCTGCGGGGTGCCGGTGTTGCCGATGCGGTCGACGGCGAGCTTGATCTGCTTGCCGAAGGGGTGCGCGTAGTCGAGCGGCACGGAGACGTAGCCGCACTGGATGGGCTTGGCCAGTCCCCAGTCGGCGGGGCAGTCCTGCCAGTCGATACCGGCCTGGGCGGCGCGGGCGGCGGCGATCGCGGCGCCGACCGCCTCGCGGTCCTGGCCGCGGCGGCTGTCCGCGCTGGCCGCGGGGGCGGACACGGCGCCGGCTATCAGGGTCGCCGTGACCAGCGCGCCGGCCGAACCGAGCGCCATGACCCGGCTCTTCGGTCTGATGTCCCTCAAGTAGGACCTCCCCGTACATCGTTACGAATTGGGTACGGGGGATCCTTGCGGCTGTGAGGTCCCTGAGAACAGGGGTCGTTGACCTTCTTTGCCAATCCGATAACCGGCGCGGACTGTTCCGCTCAGCGGAGATCAGGCGCCGGTTCCCGGGCCGCCGCCGGGCCGAGAGCGGCCAGTGCCTC
This sequence comes from Streptomyces sp. NPDC006393, assembly GCF_040628575.1. Lineage (NCBI taxonomy): Bacteria > Bacillati > Actinomycetota > Actinomycetes > Kitasatosporales > Streptomycetaceae > Streptomyces > Streptomyces sp. NPDC006393. The sequence continues at coordinate 119,849 of NZ_JBEXZD010000003.1, read as the reverse complement.
GTCGAGCAGGCGGCGCAGCAGCAGGGCATCCGGCGCCACCGCGCTCACCAGCGCGGCGGGCCCGGCGAGAGGCACCAGCACGGCGCCCTCGCCGAGCAGGCGGGCCGCCACCGGTGCCCGTGCGAACTCGGGGCGCGCCACGACGAGTTGCCCCACGGCCCGGTGTCCGGCCAGCACGGCGGGCCCGTCCCAGCCGGCCGGTGCGCCCGGGCCGCAGCTCAGCTCCTGGTCGAGCACGGCCCGGCCGCCGACCCGGACGGTCAGACGGCTGGTGAGCCGCCCGGGGCGCTCCCCGGCCCGGCCGAGGACCTGCTCCTCGCGCAGGACGAGACGGGCCGTCGGCGCCAAGTCGACGCGCGTGGTGACCCGCAGGTCGCTGGCCCGTGCGGAGATCAGCTGCTCGGGCAGCCAGTGCAGTTCGCCGCCGTCGGCCACGGTGAGCCGTACGTCGTAGCGGGCCTCGCCCGGGGCCTGGCCGGGCAGCGCGAGGGTGGCGGCGGCCGACCCGATCCGCAGCCGGGCCCCGCTGCCGACGGTTGCGTCGACGGTGAAACGGTCACCGCCGAGCGGTCCGCTCATCGCGCCGACGAGCAGGACGTTCGCCTCGGCGCCGCCGCTCCGCGTCCGCCGCGGCGCGAGCGGGCCCTCGCCCTCGAGCACGGGCAGGGAGGTACCGCCCCGTCCGTCGTCCCGGGCGACGATCCGCGCGGCGGCCCGGACGCCGCTCCTCGGGGCGGGGGCAGCGGCCGTGTTCGGGACCACGGCCGTCATGCCGTCCACACCGCGAGCCGTGCCCGCACCCATCCGGCGACCTCCGACACCCCGGTCCCGCCCCGCAGCGACTGGAGGACGACCGGCAGTTCGCCGCGCGCCGCCTTCGCGTCGGCGGCCATCCGCCCGAGGTCGGAGCCGACGTACGGTGCGAGGTCGGTCTTGTTGACGACCAGCAGGTCGGCGGTGGTGACACCCGGACCGCCCTTGCGCGGGATGTCGTCGCCGCCGGCGACGTCGATGACGAAGATCTGCGCGTCGACGAGCCCCTTGGAGAAGGTCGCGGTGAGGTTGTCCCCGCCGGACTCCACGAGGACCAGGTCCAGCGGACCGACGGCGTCCTCCAGGTCCTCCACGGCCTCCAGGTTCGCCGAGATGTCGTCCCGGATCGCCGTGTGCGGACAGGCGCCCGTCTCCACGGCCGTGATCCGCTCGGGCGGCAGCACCGCCTCGCGCAGCAGGAACTCGGCGTCCTCGCGCGTGTAGATGTCGTTGGTGACGACGGCGAGCGAGAGCTCCTCGCGCAGCGCCCGGCACAGCGCGGCGACGGTGGCGGTCTTCCCGGACCCCACGGGCCCACCGAGCCCGATCCGCAGCGCCCGCCGCCTCCCGTCGGGCCGGTGCGCGTCGGCGCTCGGGGCGGGGGTGGTGTGGTGGGAATGGTCAAGGTGCATCAGATGGCTCCAGTACAAGCGGCCCGGTCGGGGCACGTCAGCCCGTCCGGCGTTTGAGGACGAGGCCGTTCAGGCCGATGGGGGGTCTGGGGGGCGAAGCCCTCAGGGTCGGGAATGGGAAGGGGCGGCGGGGGCGAACTCCCCGGGACGGACGGTCCCGCAACGGGCCTACGACGCGAACAACCGCACCGGCCAGGCCGCATGCGCCTCCGCCCCGATCTCCAGCAGCGGCGCGGACCCCGCGGGCAGCGCGTCGACCCCGTCGGCGGCGGCACGCCGCGCCGCGCCCACCGCCCGCTCGACCACCGCGTCCAGCTCGGGCGCCAGCCGCGCCAGCACACCGGTCGCGTCGAACGGATCGAGGCCGAGCAACCGCACCGTCGCCGTGGCCGGCCCGCTCACGCTCTCGTACGCCGCGCAGTGCGCCGCGTCCTCGGGCTCCAGCCCGGCCGCCCGCGCCGTCAGCCCGAGCACCACCGGCTGATGGGCGCCTTTGGGGAACGCCCGCGCCACGGCGTCCAGTTCGGCCGCCGGCCAGGTCGCCCGTGCGGCCCGCATCAGCTGCCGCCCCAGCCTGCGCGCGGCCACCCGCAGCGCCGGTGACGGGGTCCGCGCGTCCGCCGCCGCGTCGAGTTCGGCCGGGTCGTGCCCGAGCGCGGCGGCCGCGGCGAGGGCGGCGGCGACCAGTCCGGCCGTGTGCAGCCGTCCCCGGCAGAAGTCCTCCAGGTCCGCCGCCCCGGTGATGCGCCCGGCCCTGACGGCCGCCTCGGCCCCGCCGGAGTGCGCGTGCCCTCCGGCGGGGAAGCGGCCGTCGGCCAGGACGAGAAGTGCCGCTCGTGACATGCCTGCACCCCTCAGAAGAGGAAGTAGCGCTGGGCCATGGGCAGTTCGGCGGCCGGTGTCGCCTCGACCAGTTCGCCGTCGACGCGGACGGCGAAGCTGTCCGGGTCGACGCGTACATCCGGCCGCGCGTCGTTCTCCCGCATGTCGGCCTTGGTCACCCCGCGCGTGGAGGCGATGGCGACGAAGCGCTTGCCCAGCCGCAGCCGCTCCGGCAGCCCGTCCTCCAGCGCGAGCGGGGCCACGAAGTTGAACGAGTTGGACGCGGGCGCCCGTCCGATCGCGCCGTACATGGGGCGCGGCAGGACGGGCTGCGGGGTCGGGATCGAGGCGTTCGCATCACCCATCTGGGCGTACGCGATCTGCCCGCCCTTGATGACCAGCAGCGGCTTGACACCGAAGAAGGCGGGCTCCCACAGCACCAGGTCGGCGAGCTTGCCGGTCCGGACGGAACCGATCTCGTGGTCCAGGCCCTGCGCGGCGGCCGGGTTGATCGTGTACTTGGCGACATAGCGACGTACGCGGTGATTGTCGGCGCGCCCGTCGCCCGGCAGCGCTCCCCTGCGCCGTTTCATGACGTGCGCCGTCTGCCAGGTCCGCAGGATCACCTCGCCGACCCGGCCCATGGCCTGGGAGTCGGAGGAGATGATCGAGATCGCGCCGAGGTCGTGCAGGACGTCCTCGGCGCCGATCGTGGACGGGCGGATCCGGGACTCGGCGAACGCCAGGTCCTCCGGTACCGCCGGGTTGAGGTGGTGGCACACCATCAGCATGTCGAGGTGTTCCTCGGCGGTGTTGACGGTGAACGGGCGGGTCGGGTTGGTGGAGCTGGGCAGCACGTTCGGCTCGGACACCACGGTCATGATGTCCGGCGCGTGTCCGCCGCCCGCGCCCTCGGTGTGGTAGCTGTGGATGCCGCGCCCGGCGATCGCGGCGAGCGTGTCGCCCACGAAACCGGCCTCGTTGAGGGTGTCGGTGTGGATGGCGACCTGGATGCCGGTGCGGTCGGCGACGGTGAGCGCGGCATCGATGACGGCGGGCGTGGAGCCCCAGTCCTCGTGCAGCTTCAGGCCGAGCGCGCCGCCGCGGATCTGGGAGAGCATCGCCTCGTGGGAGACGGTGTTGCCCTTGCCCAGCAGGCCGATGTTGAGCGGGTACGCCTCCAGCGCCTCCAGTGTCCGGGCCAGGTGCCACGGGCCGGGGGTCACGGTGGTCGCCTTCGAGCCCTCGGCCGGGCCGGTGCCGCCGCCCACCAGGGTGGTGATGCCGGAGGCGAGGGCCTCGTCGGCGACCTGGGGGCAGATGAAGTGGACGTGCGCGTCGATGGCCCCGGCGGTGAGGATCCGCCCGTTGCCCGCGATGATCTCGGTCTCCGGGCCGAGGACCAGGTCAGGGTGGACACCGTCCATGGTGTCGGGGTTGCCCGCCTTGCCGATGCCGGTGATCCGGCCGTCGCGGATGCCGACGTCGGCCTTGACGATGCCCCAGTGGTCGACGATGACGACACCGGTGATCACGGTGTCGGGGGCGCCGTCGGCGCGGGTGGCGCGCGACTGTCCCATGGACTCCCGGATGACCTTGCCGCCGCCGAAGACGGCCTCGTCACCGGCGAGTCCGGGGCCGCCGCAGCGGTCCTCCTCGATCTCGACGACCAGGTCGGTGTCGGCGAGCCGGATGCGGTCGCCGGTGGTGGGGCCGAACAGGTCGGCATAGGCGGCGCGGGAGATCTCAGGCATCGAGGGCACCCCCGATCCGGCCGCGCAGCCCCGGCACGACGCGGGCGCCGGCGAGCGGGACGAGTTCGACATCGACGGGGATGCCGGGCTCGAAGCGCACGGCGGTCCCGGCGGCGATGTTCAGCCGCTTGCCGCGGGCGGCGGCACGGTCGAAGTCCAGGCCGGGGTTGGCCTCGGCGAAGTGGTAGTGGGAGCCGACCTGGACGGGGCGGTCGGCGGCGTTCAACACGGTCAGCCGGGTGACCTCGCGGCCCTCGTTGTAGAGGATGGGGCCGTCGGCGAACAGGATCTCTCCGGGGATCACGGCGGTCCCCCTCAGACGATCGGCTCGTGGACGGTCACCAGCTTGGTGCCGTCGGGGAAGGTGGCCTCGACCTGGACGTCGTGGATCATCTCCGCCACGCCGTCCATGACGTCGTCCCTGGTGAGCAGCTTGCGTCCGGTGGACATGAGCTCGGCGACGGTACTGCCGTCCCGGGCGCCCTCGAGGATGTGCGACGTGATGAGGGCGACCGCCTCGGGGTGGTTCAGCTTCAGCCCCCGGGCCCGGCGCTTCTCGGCCACGTCGGCCGCCACATGGATCAGCAGCCTCTCTTGTTCGTGCGGGGTCAGTTGCACGTACCCACCTCACAGTCCTCGCTCCGGACCGTGCGGGGTCCGGTTGCCGCAGCCACCGCGACGGGACAGGTCTAACACAGGGACACATCGCCCATGTGCGAACATCCAGGACGGAAAAACCGCAGGTGGCGTGGAACGCGAGGCTAGTTCGCCGGAGTTTCGGCGACGTTAACCAGACCTTGATCATTCCATGACCGGCCGATGGGCCGGCCCATACGCGGCGCGCGACGGAGGCCCGGCCACGACGAGGGTGCGGCCGGAGGGCGACCCGCTAGCGCGGCTCCGGCCCCCGGTGCTCCGCCGTGATGCCGAAGCGGTGCTGTTCGCGCGGGACGGCGGAGGCGACGTCCCGGACCTGGGAGACGGCGCCGATCACCTGCTCGCCGGCGGGCTCCTCGCACTCGCTCTCCAGCCGTTCCAGGTCGGCGGCGGAGACCAGGGCGACCAGAGGCTTGCCGTGCCGCGTGACCACGACGCGCTCACCGCCGTACACCACGCGATTGATCAGATCGGCGAGTTCAGCCCTGGCTTGCGTCACCGGAATCTCGTAGGCCATACCCCCACCTTACGGGGCGTCCGCGGTCGTCCTCAGGGCTCGGAGCGGCCCACGGGCAGGCCCGCCGCGTGCCGGTCGAGCGCCCGCCTCAGCTCCTCCAGCTCGGTGTCGGACAGCGCGCCGCCCTGCGCGAACTTCAGGACGTGCTCGGCGACCGTGCGCACCTTGGTGTTCGTGCGCTGCGAGACCTCCCGCAGCACCCGCCAGGCGTCGTCGGGCGGCACCCCGGCGAAGGCCACCACCGCACCGATGGCCTGGTCGATGACGGCGTGCGAGGTCACGGCGTGCCGCAGCTGGCCGATCTCCTCGTGCAGCCGCTCGTGCTCCAGCACGAGATCGGTCACGGAGAGCGGCTGGAGGGGATGCCACCGGGAAATCGCGAAGAACGCCATCGAGATCTCCTGGGTCGTCGAGCGGCCGGAGTTCCATCTCCAGCTTGCTCCAGGACCCTCCGGAGCACGACCGGAGACCGGATCACCGCCGGATCACCGTGCGATCCCCGGCGACACCCCTCCTCCACGTACGTACGTCCTGTACATTTTTTACAGATCTCTCTCTGGAGGAGATGCGCCATGAACCGACCGTCCGACCACCACGTCCCGCCGGAGTTCACCGAGCTCACGAGCGCCGGACGACGCACCCTGGACCCGTACGCGAAACTCCTGGAGGAACGGATCGTCCTGCTCGGCACGCCGATCGACGACATCTCGGCGAACGACGTCGTCGCACAGCTCGTCCATCTCGAGCACCAGAACCCCGACCGGGACATCTCGCTGTACGTCAACTCGCCCGGCGGATCCTTCGAGGCCATGGCGGCGATCCACGACACGATGGCGTTCGTCGCCTGCGACGTGGCGACGGTCTGCCTGGGCCAGGCCGTCTCGGCCGCGGCCGTGCTGCTGGCCGCGGGCGCCCCGGGCAAGCGGTCCGCGCTGCCCGGCGCACGGATGGTGCTGCGCCAGCCGTCGCTGCCCGAGCCGGTGGAGGGGCAGGTGTCGGACCTGACCGTCCGCGCGGAGGAGCTGCTGCGCGTGCGGGCCCGCCTGGAGGACATGCTCGTACGGCACACCGGGCGCGCCCCGGAGCAGGTGGCCGCGGACCTGGACCGCGAGCGGATCCTGGACGCGCAAGGCGCGCTGGAGTACGGGCTCGTGGACCGGATCGTCCCGGGCCGCGACGCCGTACGGACCGCACCGGACGCGGGGTGAGCCGCCGATGCTGCCACCCGAGCTGCCGCCGCTGCCGGCGCTGACCCGCGCCGAGGCGGAACTGATCGACCGTTACCTCGACGTGGTGGACCTGCTCGGCCGGATCAATCCCGCCCGGTCCGGCGACACCTACCGGGGCCTGAGGGCCGCCCAGGCCCTGGTCGGCAGGGCGGCCGAGCTGCGCGACGCTCTGACGCTGATGCACCAGCGGGGCGAGACGGAGCTGCACGCGGCGACCCTGGCGCGGGCGCTGCGGGTCCTGGACGGCGACCGGCGCACCGCCCGCGTCACGGTGCCCTCCGACGCCGCGAGTTGACGCCCCCGCAGCCGTGCGACGGCCCGGCGGCGGAGACACGGCGGGCGCGGATAGGCCGGAACGGACCAAATGACGTACGGCCTTTCGGTGGAAACGACGATCCTTCTCCCGGGCCGCAGCGGTTGCGCAACGCACCTGCCCCACTTGGCGCAACGAGGTGTTACGACGCTGGTCCGGGCCTCGCCCCGGAAGGCGACAGACGTTCGAAGGCGGGGGTGTCCACCCGAACGGGTGAGTGGTGAGTAACAACACAAATCTCCGGTTCCGTTGGGATTTTCGGACATCCGTGAGCCAAGATCCCTGTCTGACGACAAGCCCCCGCCGCAGCGGCGGGGCGGTCCGGGCGGACGCCGAGTCCTGCCGCCGCCCGGACGACCGGTCGACGGCAGTGGATCGGCAGGAGTGGAGGACCCGAGCACGACGGGTCGCCGGTTCGGTCACGCCATGGCCGGGCCGAGCAGCCCTTGGGGTGAAGCCGCGTCCGACGCGGCCGGGCTACTTCGCCAGCCCGAATCCGACAGGTCATCCTTCACAGGCGGCTGACGAAGGGTTGCGCATGACTGCGCTCAATCGTGTCCCGTCGTTCATGGCCCGGGCCGGCACGGCCTCGGCCCTGACCATCGCCGCCGTGGGCGGCTCGATCGTGGTGCCGGGCTTCGCGCCGGACGCCTCGGCCGCGACCCTGGCGACGAAGGCGCTCAAGATCGCGGCGTCCAAGAAGGGCGCCCCCTACCAGTGGGGAGCGACCGGTCCGCGCAGGTTCGACTGCTCCGGGCTCACGCTGTACTCGTTCAAGAAGGCGGGCAAGCGGCTGCCGCGCACGGCCGCCCAGCAGTACAACAGGACCCGCCACATCTCCGCACGCAGCCGCAGGGCCGGGGACCTGGTGTTCTTCCACTCGGGCTCGTACGTCTACCACGTCGGCATCTACGCCGGCAGCGGCAAGATCTGGCACGCTCCGCGGACCGGGGACGTGGTGCGGCTCGAGAAGATCTGGACGCGCAGCGTCTGGTACGGCCGGGTCAGCTGACGAGCCCGAGGCGGTGGCGGGGCCTGCGGGCCGCCGCCACCGCCTCGGGCCGTCACGCACACCCCCTCAGCCGCGCCTACGACTCCTGTCGGCCCGCCGTCGTCACCGGGCGGTCCTCGAAGGTCCACGGGAGCTCGATCCAGACCGTCTTGCCGCCCTCGCGGGTGGGCCGCACAGTGAGGCTGCCGCCGCACTCCGCCGTGAGCCACCGGATGATCACCATTCCCCGGCCGTTGTCCTGCTGGACGGCGGCCGGCAGTCGTCTGGGGAACCGCGGGTGGCTGTCGGTCACGCCGATGCGCAGGTGTTCGTCCCGTTCCAGGACCATGTCCACCGTGAAGGTGGGTGACTGCCCGAGGGTGTGCTGCACGGCGTTGGTGGCGAGTTCGGAGACGATGAGCCGTACGGTGTCGGCGGTGTCCGTGTCCGACGGAAGGCCCCACTCCGCCAGGGTGCCCACCACATAGGTCCGGGCGGCGGAGACCGAGGCGGGATCGCTCGGCAGAGTGACGGATGCTTCCAGATGGTCTGCCATGGCGACGTCGTCCCTTTCCCACGGGACCGGGGTCCGACACGGAGCGGATGGTTCGAGTACGGTCCCGGACTGGTGCTTCGCCGTCAGACTGCCACCACCGGGCCGGTCACGGGTGGCGATCCACCAAGATATGCATATATCTGTCGCTCGAAGCGGTGAACTCTGCGACGGCCGAGCGGATTTGGCGCGGGTTCCCGAAGGCTGTCACCGGGAGCCCAGAAGGAGTGAGGAGCAGTCGATGCAGCACGGTCCCGCGGTGCGCCGCCGCAAGCTGGGCGCCGAACTGCGCGCGCTGCGCGCCGACGCGGGCCTCACCAGTGGTGAGGCGGCCCGGCTGGTGGGCTGGCACCAGTCGAAGGTGAGCCGGATCGAGACCGGCGCGAGCGGGGTCAAACCGGCCGATGTGCGGTTACTGCTGGACGCCTACGCGGTCCGCGACGCCCGTCTGCGCGATCTGCTCATGGTGCTGGCGGGCTCCGACGGCGGCGACGAGCGGGAGCACTGGTGGCACGCCTATCGGGGCGTACTGCCGCCGACGTACCGGGACTTCATCAGCCTGGAGTCCCAGGCCACCGCGATGCGCACGCTGGAGACCTCGGTGGTCCCGGGGCTGTTGCAGACCCCGGAGTACGCCCGCGCGGTGACCCGGGCCGCCGTGGACGGGCTGGACGACGAACGGCTGGACGCCCTGGTGGAGGTGCGGCTGGCCCGGCAGGACGTGCTGCGGGCAGATCAGCCGCTGGAGCTGCACGCGGTACTGGACGAGGCGGTGCTGCGCCGGGAGGTCGGCGGGCCGGAGGTGATGGCGCGGCAGCTGGAACGCCTGACCGCTGCGGCACGACTGCCCCAAGTCCGGCTCCAGGTACTGCCGTTCGCCGCCGGGGCGCATATCGGCATCACCGGGCCTTTCGTAATCTTTTCATTTTCGAACACTTCTGATCTGGACGTCGTTGTTCTCGACCACTTGACGAGTAGCCTCCACCTCGAACGGAAAGAAGACCTAGAGGCCTACACCGAGGCCTTCAACTCCCTTCGGTACCACGCGCTTTCGATCGAGGACTCGTTGGACTTCATCGCCGCGATACACCACGACAGGTGACGGCACGGCACGCAACCGCGTAAGGAGGCACCATGTCCGCTTTGCTGCGGCACGTACCTTCCCCTACCGATCTGCACGGTGTGCGGTGGCTGCGCAGCAGCTACAGCACGGGAGCCAACAACTGCGTCGAGACGGCCCGGCCGGCCTCAGGGCCGTGCGCCGGACTGCTCGCCGTGCGCGACTCCAAGGCCCCGGCCGGACCCGCGCTGCTCTTCTCCCCCGGGAGCTGGGCGGACTTCACGGCCGCGGTGCACCGCATCTGAGTCCGTATCCGGTGGCGCACGGCCGTGTCACGCCGACTCATGGCCGCGTCTCGCCGATCACCCGTACAGCGCGTTCGATCTGAGCCCCGGAGAGGTCGGCACGGGCGGTCAGCCGGAGCCGTGAGATGCCGTCGGGCACGGAAGGAGGACGAAAGCATCCTACGACCAGGCCCGCCGCACTGCAGTCGGCCGCCCAGCGCACGGCACTCTCCTGGGACGGCGCCCGCACGGAGACCACCGCGGCGTCCGGGCGCACCGCCTCGAGCCCCGCGGCGGTCAGGCGTGCGTGCAGTTCGGCCGCCACCGTGCGCGCCCGCGCCGCCCGTTCCGGTTCGCGGCGCAGCAGCCTCAGGGCGGCCAGGGCCGCCCCCGCCGCGGCGGGGGCCAGGCCCGTGTCGAAGATGAACGTCCGGGCCGCGTTGACCAGGTGTTCGATCACCCGGGCGGGTCCGAGCACGGCCCCGCCCTGGCTGCCGAGCGACTTGGACAGCGTGGCCGTCACCACCACGTCGTCGGCGCCCGCGAGCCCTGCCGCGTGCGGGGCGCCGCGGCCGCCGGGGCCGAGGACGCCCAGGCCGTGGGCGTCGTCGACAACCAGTCCCGCACCGCGCTCCCGGCAGGCCGCCGCGAACTCGGCGAGCGGGGCCGCGTCGCCGTCGACCGAGAACACGGTGTCGGAGACGAGGACCGCCTCGCCCGCGTGGGTGCCGAGCGCCTTGCGCACGGCCTCGGGGTCGGCGTGCGCGACGACCTGAGTGGTGGCGCGGGCCAGCCGGCAGCCGTCGATGAGCGAGGCGTGGTTGCCCGCGTCGGAGACGATCAGCGAGCCGTGCGGCGCGAGCGCGGTGACCGCGGCGAGGTTGGCGGCGTATCCGGAGGAGAACACGAGCGCCGCCTCGAAGCCGCAGAAGTCCGCCAGCTCGCGCTCCAGTTCCGTGTGCAGTTCCGTGGTGCCGGTGACGAGCCGGGAGCCGGTGGAGCCGCCGCCCCAGGCGCGCGCCGCCGCGGCGGCCGCGCCGGTCACCTCGGGGTGGCGGGCCAGCCCCAGGTAGTCGTTGCTCGCCAGGTCCAGCAGCGGCGAGTCGGCCGGACGGGGGCGCAGGGTCCGTACGAGTCCGGCCCGGCGGCGCGCGTCCGCCTGCTCGTCGATCCAGCCGAACGCCATGGTTCCTCCGGGCTTTTGTAGGCAGTGCACAGACACTAGCCGGACGGCCGGCCGGGCATCGTGTGGCAATACCCACACGTCGAACCGACTGTAGTTGTGCAAACCCTCCTTGGCCCGGGGCGGTCCCTTAGGACAGGATCGACTCTCATGGACCTGCTGAACACGCTGGTGGACAAGGGGCTTCGGCGCGAGCTGCCGACCCGCGAGGAAGCTCTGGCCGTCCTGGCCACCTCCGACGACGACCTGCTCGATGTGGTGGCGGCGGCCGGCAAGGTGCGCCGCCACTGGTTCGGCCGACGGGTGAAACTCAACTATCTGGTCAACCTCAAGTCGGGCCTGTGCCCCGAGGACTGCTCCTACTGCTCTCAGCGGCTCGGCTCGAAGGCGGACATCCTCAAGTACACCTGGCTCAAGCCGGACGAGGCCTCCGAGGCCGCGGCGGCCGGGCTGGCCGGCGGCGCCAAGCGGGTGTGCCTGGTGGCCAGCGGGCGCGGTCCGACCGACCGTGACGTGGACCGGGTCTCGGAGACCATCAAGGCCATCAAGGACCAGAACGAGGGCGTCGAGGTGTGCGCCTGTCTCGGGCTGCTCTCCGACGGCCAGGCCGAGCGGCTGCGCGAGGCCGGGGCCGACGCCTACAACCACAACCTCAACACCTCCGAGGCGACCTACGGCGACATCACCACCACCCACACCTACGCCGACCGGGTGGACACCGTGACCAAGGCGCACGCGGCCGGGCTGTCCGCCTGCTCCGGGCTCATCGCCGGCATGGGCGAGAGCGACGAGGACCTGGTCGACGTGGTGTTCTCGCTGCGCGAACTGGACCCGGACTCGGTGCCGGTGAACTTCCTGATCCCGTTCGAGGGCACCCCGCTGGCCAAGGAGTGGAACCTCACCCCGCAGCGCTGTCTGCGCATCCTGGCGATGGTCCGGTTCGTCTGCCCCGATGTGGAGGTACGGATCGCGGGTGGCCGCGAGGTGCATCTGCGCACGATGCAGCCGCTCGCCCTGCACCTGGCCAACTCGATCTTCCTCGGTGACTACCTGACCAGCGAGGGCCAGGCCGGCAAGGCCGACCTGGAGATGATCGCGGACGCCGGATTCGAGGTGGAGGGCGCCGGCCAGGTGACGCTGCCGGAGCACCGGGCGTCCGGCGGCTGCCACGACGGCTCCTCCGGTGGCTGTCACGAGGGCGCCTCCGTCGGCTGTCACGAGGGCGGCGTGTGCGGTACCGCCGCCGACGCGGCCCCCTCGGTGAGCGAGCCCCGCACGGACCTGGTCGCCGTGCGCCGCCGGGGCGCCGGAACGGATCTCGCGCCCAATGCCTGATCTGCCCGGCCCCAGCGACCTGAGCGTGTCCGCGCTGCTGGAGCTCGACCGGCGGCACGTGTGGCACCCGTACGGCCCGATGCCCGGCCGTCAGGAACCGCTCGTCGTCGAGTCGGCGAGCGGCGTCCGTCTGAAACTGAGGCACGCCGACGGAACCGACGACGACGTCGTGGACGGCATGTCGTCCTGGTGGGCCGCGATCCACGGGTACAACCACCCGGTGCTCAACGAGGCCGTCCATGCCCAGCTGGGCCGGATGAGCCATGTGATGTTCGGCGGGCTCACCCATGAGCCCGCCGTCCGGCTCGCGAAGCTCCTTGTCGACATGTCGCCCGACGGTCTGGAACATGTCTTTCTCGCCGACTCCGGGTCGGTCTCGGTCGAGGTCGCGGCCAAGATGTGCCTCCAGTACTGGCGCTCGCTGGGCCGCCCGGCCAAGCGGCGGCTGCTGACCTGGCGGGGCGGTTACCACGGCGACACCTGGCAGCCGATGTCCGTGTGCGATCCCGAGGGCGGGATGCACGAGTTGTGGACCGGCGTGCTGCCGCGCCAGGTGTTCGCCGAGGCACCACCGGCCGAGTACGAGGAGGCGTACGCCGCCCATCTGCACGAGCTGATCGAACGCCACGCCGGTGAACTGGCCGCCGTGATCGTCGAACCGGTGGTGCAGGGCGCGGGCGGGATGCGGTTCCACTCCCCCGCCTATCTGCGGGTGCTGCGCGAGGCGTGCGACGCGCACGACGTGCTGCTGGTGTTCGACGAGATCGCGACCGGGTTCGGCCGCACCGGCGCGCTGTTCGCGGCGGAGCACGCGGACGTGACACCGGACGTGATGTGTGTGGGCAAGGCACTGACCGGCGGTTACCTGACGATGGCGGCGACACTGTGCACCGCGCGGGTGGCCGACGGGATCTCCCGGGGCGAGGTGCCGGTGCTGGCACACGGTCCGACGTTCATGGGCAACCCGCTGGCGGCGGCCGTGGCCTGCGCCTCGATCGAACTGCTGCTCGGCCAGGACTGGCGCGCGGAGGTGGCACGGATCGAGACGGGACTGCGGGCGGGCCTGTCCGAGGCGGCCGGGCTCGACGGAGTGAAGGACGTACGGGTCCTCGGCGCCATCGGGGTCGTCCAGCTCGACCACCCGGTCGACATGGCGGCGGCGACCCGGGCCGCCGTCCGCGAGGGCGTGTGGCTGCGGCCGTTCCGGGACCTGGTGTACACGATGCCGCCGTACGTCACGGGTGACGAGGACGTGGCACGGATCGGCCGCGCGGTCTGCGCGGCGGCACGGGAGGGATGAGATGCCGGTACTGGTGATCACGGGAACGGGCACGGAGGTCGGCAAGACGGTCACGACTGCGGCGGTCGCCGCCGCGGCCCTCGCGGCCGGCCGGTCCGTGGCCGTGCTCAAGGCGGCGCAGACCGGTGTGGGCCCGGACGAGCGCGGGGACGCGGCGGAGGTCGCCCGGCTCGCCGGGCCGGTGACGGCCTGTGAGGTCGCCCGGTATCCCGAGCCGTTGGCGCCCGGGACGGCCGCGCGCCGGGCCGGGCGGGCGCCGGTGCGTCCGCAGGAGGTCGCCGAGATTGCCGCCAAGCTGGCCACCGAGCACGATCTGGTGCTGGTCGAGGGGGCGGGCGGCCTGCTCGTACGGTTCGACGAGGCGGGCGGCACGCTCGCGGACGCGGCGCAGCTGCTGCGGGCTCCGGTCCTGGTCGTCGCCTCGGCCGGTCTGGGCACGCTGAACACCACCGAGCTCACGGCCCGGGAACTGCGCGGCCGGGGCATCGACCTGCTGGGAGTGGTGATCGGCGGCTGGCCCGCCGAGCCCGACCTCGCCTCGCGCTGCAACGTGGCCGACCTGCCCTATGTGGCCGGTGCCCCGCTGCTCGGCGCCCTGCCCGACGGCGCCGGGGCCCTCGCCCCCGCGGACTTCCGGACGGCCGCCCCGCGGTGGCTGGCGCCCCGTCTGAACGGCAGGTGGGACGCGGCGGCGTTCACGCAGCGGGAGGCGCCGGCGCCGTTCGCCTGACGCGCGTGCACGGCGGGCCGGTGGGGCTCTTGCGGGCAGGCTCGTGCGGGCAGGTGGGTGACGGCCCTTGCGGGCACGCGGGTGCGTGCGGTGGAGTCGTACGGAGGAGTACGGGGGACACTCCCCGTAGGCCCGTCGCCTCCGGGAGGTCGTCATGTCGCTGCGGTCCACCGGCTCCGGCAAGGTGGCGCGGGATGCCGTGCACCATCCGCTGTTCGCCCGCTGCTACACGCGGATCAGCGTGGCCGCCGAGACCAGAATGGGAATGGCCGGGATCCGCGAGCGGCTGCTCGCCGGGCTGACCGGACGGGTGATCGAGATCGGCGCGGGCAACGGGCTGAACTTCGGCCACTACCCGGGCACCGTCTCGGAGGTCGTCGCGATCGAGCCGGAGCGCCTGCTGCGGCAGAAGGCCGTGGCGGCGGCCCTGCACACCGAGGTCCCGGTGGACGTGGTGCCGGGCTGTGCGGAGGCGCTGCCGGTCAAGAGCGAGGGCTTCGACGCCGTGGTGCTCTCGCTGGTGCTGTGCAGTGTGCGCGACCTGCCGCGCGCCCTCGCCGAGGCACGACGGGTGCTGCGGCCCGGCGGCGAGGTGCGCTTCTTCGAGCACGGCACGGGCGGCGGCCCGGCGATGGCCCTCGCCCAGCGCGTCCTGGACCGCACGGTGTGGCCGCTGCTGAGCGGCGGCTGCCATCTCTCCCGCGACCCGGTCGCCGCCCTGCGTCGGGCGGGCTTCGAACTCGGCCCCTACCGGAGGGTCATGATGCCGGAGACCGGGCCGGTCCTGCCCAGCTCGTACTGCTCGCTGGGCACCGCCTGGCGGCCGGTGACGGACGCGTCGGCCCCCGGCCACTGAGCGAGCTTCTGTCCGTACGGCCGCCTACAGGCTCCACTGGCGCAGCTCCCGCGCGATGTCCTGCACCGACGCCTCGCCGCTCTTGACCGGTGCCTGGCCGGCGGGTGGCCCTTACACCGGGATCGGAGTGCCCGCCCGAGGGTGGAGCCGGGGGTGGAGATCGGCTCGGCCCAACGGGGGATACCGGCTGCGCGCCCGGTCACACTACGCTCGACGGGGGACAAAGCAGTCATGAATCAGCACGCTCAGGATCCACGGACCACCGAGGAGGGCGCCGTGTCCACACCTGCTCCGGTGCCGGGCCGGGCGTCGTCCGGCGGGATCGCGGCCCGCGCCCGCGGTCTGACGAAGGCGTACGGTTCGGGCGAGACCGCCGTGCTCGCGCTGGACTCGGTGGACGTCGACATCGCCCGCGGCCGTTTCACCGCGGTCATGGGTCCCTCCGGCTCCGGGAAGTCCACGCTGATGCACTGCCTGGCGGGGCTCGACACCGTCTCGGCGGGGCGCGTGTGGATCGGCGACACCGAGATCACGGGGCTCCGGGACCGCGAGCTGACCCGGCTGCGCCGGGACCGGATCGGGTTCATGTTCCAGTCGTTCAACCTGATCCCCACGCTGAACGCGCTGGAGAACATCACCCTGCCGATGGACATCGCGGGGCGCGGACCCGACCAGGCATGGCTGGACCAGGTCATCGACACCCTGGGGCTCAGGAACCGGCTCAGCCACCGGCCCTCGCAGCTCTCCGGAGGCCAGCAGCAGCGCGTGGCGTGTGCGCGGGCGCTCGCCTCCCGGCCCGAACTGATCTTCGCGGACGAGCCCACCGGCAACCTCGACTCGCGTGCCGGCCTGGAGGTGCTCGGCTTCCTGCGGGACGCCGTCGACGGCCTCGGCCAGACGGTCGTCATGGTGACCCACGACCCCGGCGCCGCCGCCCACTCCGACCTGGTGCTCTACCTCGCGGACGGCCGCATCGTGGACGAGCGGGAGCACCCGACGGCGGAAGCCGTCCTGGAGCGTATGCGCCTGTTCGCCGGGGAGGCCACCCGGGCGGCGGGTCCCGCTCTGGGGACCCCGCTGCGCGGCGGGGACGGCACCGCCGTCGGGGAGGCCTGACCCAGGTGCTCAGGGCGACACTGCGCAGCTTCCTCGCGCACAAGGGGCGGCTGCTGCTCTCGGCGCTGGCGGTCGTGCTGTCCGTGGCCTTCGTCGCGGGCAGCCTGATCTTCTCCGACACCGTCAGCCGCACCTTCGACCGGTTGTTCGCCTCGACGGCCGCCGATGTCACGGTGGCGCCGAAGCTGGAGCTGAGGTCGCCCGTGCGCACGGGCGCGGTGCAGACCGTGCCCGCGTCGCTCGCCCGGCGGGTGGCCCAGGTGCCGGGCGTCGCGGCGACCCAGGTGGACGCGACCGTCGAGAACGTGGTGGTGGTCGACAGCAGGAACGAACCGGTCGGCCCGACCACCGGCGCACCCACCATCGCCCGCAACTGGGAGGTCACCGGCCGCAGCCCGGTGAAGCTGACCTCCGGTCACGCCCCGCACGGGGACGGCGAGGCACTCCTGGACGCCGACACCGCCCGGCACAAGCACGTGCGGATCGGGGATGTGCTGACCGTGCAGGCCCAGCCGGGGACGTTCCGCGTGCGGGTGGTCGGCATCGCCACGTTCACCACCACCAATCCGGGCGCGGCGCTGCTGTTCCTCGACACACCGACCGCGCAGACCAAACTGCTCGGCTCCACCTCCCGTGCGACCAGCATCTCCGTCGACGCGGCCGCGGGCGTCACCGACGACCAGCTCAAGCAGCGCGTGGCCGCGGCGGTCGGCAGCGGGGCGTACGACGTGAAGACCGCCGGTGAGCAGGCCAAGTCGGCCGCCGCGAGCCTCGGCGAGTTCCTCAAGATCATCAAGTATGTGATGGTCGGCTTCGCCGGGATCGCGGTCCTCGTCGGGATCTTCCTGATCGTCAACACCTTCTCGATGCTGATCGCCCAGCGCACCCGGGAACTGGGCCTGCTGCGTGCCCTGGGCGCGGACCGGCGGCAGGTGCGGAGGTCGGTGCTGACCGAGGCGGTGCTGCTCGGCGTGGTGGCCTCCACGCTGGGTCTGGCGGCCGGTATCGGCCTCGCGGCCGGTCTCATCCGGCTCCTGGGTGTCTTCGGCATGAACCTGAGCACGACCGAGATGGTCATCGGGTGGGTCACCCCGGCCGCGGCCTATGTCGTCGGCGTGGGCGTCACGTTCGTGGCGGCCTACCTTCCGGCCCGCCGCGCCGCGGCCGTCTCCCCGATGGCGGCTCTGGTGGACGCCGAGGTGGCCGGGGTGGGGCGGCCGCTGCGGGTGCGTGCGGTGGTGGGCGCGGCCGTGGGGGCGGCCGGCGCGGCGGCGCTCGCGGGCTGCGCCGCCGCGAGCAGAACCGCGACCGCCGCCTCGCTGCTGGGAGTCGGCGTCGTCCTCACGCTGATCGCGACCGTGGTCGCCGGGCCGCTGCTGGTGCGCCCGCTGATCCGGGTGCTGGGCGGGGCCTTCCCGGCGGTGTTCGGGGCGGTCGGGCGGATGAGCCAGCGCAACGCCCTGCGCAATCCGCGGCGGACCGGCGCGACCGCCGCCGCGCTGATGGTGGGGCTTGCCCTGGTCGGCGGGATGTCGGTGGCCAGCGCCTCCATGACCCGCTCCTTCGACGACCAGATCGACAAGACGCTCGGCGCCGACTACATCGTGCAGAACCGCAGCTTCCTGCCCTTCCCGCAGGAGATCACGGAGACGGTGCGCCACACCCCGGGCGCGGGCACGGTCGTACGGCAGCGGCTGGCGGCGATCGCGGTACGGCTCCCGGACGGCAAGCGGGTGGAGACGGCGGCCTCCGGCTTCGACCGGCAGCTGGACGCGGTCGCCCACATCACGTACCGGGCGGGGAACACCGCGGCGGCGCTGGCCGACGGGCACCTGGCCATGGACATCGACTTCGCCCGGAGACACGGCGTGCGGGTGGGCAGCGTGCTGCCCGCCGAGTTCCAGGGCGGGCGCCGGGGCGAGCTGACCGTGGCGGCCCTGACCGACCAGGACCAGGCCGAGGGGTTCGGCCTCCAGGGCGGGCTGTACGTCGGCATCGGCACGCTGGAGAAGTACGTGCCCGGCACCGAGGACGCGGCCGTGTTCGTGAACGCCGCCCCCGGCACCGGCGCCGGCCAGCTGCGCTCCCGGCTGGAGCGGAACCTCGCCCCGTATCCGAACGTGCAGGTCCGTGACCAGGCGGACTACAAGAAGCTGGTGCACGACCAGATCGCGGTGCTGCTCTACCTCGTCTACGCGCTGCTCGGGCTGGCCATCGTCATCGCGGTGCTCGGCGTGGTCAACACGCTCGCGCTGTCGGTGGTGGAGCGCACGCGGGAGATCGGGCTGCTGCGGGCGATCGGGCTGGCCCGGCGGCAGCTGCGGCGGATGATCCGGCTGGAGTCGGTGGTGATCGCGGTGTTCGGCGCGGTCCTGGGTCTGGGCCTGGGCCTGGTGTGGGGCGTGTGCATCCAGCGGGTGCTGGCCCTTCAAGGCATGACCGCGCTGGCGATCCCGTGGGGCACGATCGTGGCGGTCGTGATCGGCTCGGCCGTGGTGGGGATCGTGGCGGCCCTGCTGCCGGCGCTGCGCGCGTCCCGGATGAACGTGCTGGCGGCGATCGCGCACGAGTGATGGAATCGCCGCAGGTGCTCAAGTCGCCCGCAGCGGAGGAGAGTTCATGACGCGCCCGTTCCGTTTCGGTGTCAACCTGCTCAGCCCCGCGCCCGCCGCGGAGTGGCGCGCCAAGTGCCGTCGGGCCGAGCAGCTCGGCTACGACGTGCTCCTCGTCCCCGACCACCTCGGCTGGCCCGCGCCGTTCCCGGCCCTGGTGGCGGCCGCCGAGGCCACCGAGCGGCCCCGGCTGGGCACGTTCGTGCTCAACGCGGGCTTCTGGAACCCGGCGCTGCTGGCCCGCGAGGTGGCGACGACGGACTCGCTGACCAACGGCCGGCTGGAACTCGGGCTGGGCACCGGCTACGTACGGGCGGAGCACGAGACGGCCGGGCTGCCGTGGGGTTCGCCGGGCGAGCGCGTCGATCACCTGCGGCGCACGGTGCAGGAGCTGAAGCGGCTGCTGGGCTCCGCCGAGCACCACCCCCGGCCGGTGCAGGAGCCCGGGATCCCGCTGCTGGTCGGCGCCAACGGCGACCGGATGCTGCGGCTGGCCGCCGAGCACGCGGACATCGCGGCGTTCACGGGCGCGCGATCGGTGCCGGGGAGCGCCTCCGGGCAGCTGGAGCCGCTCACGGCCGAGGAGCTCGACGAGCGGGTGGCGCTGTACCGCAAGCTCGCGGCGGGCCGCGCGGAACCGGCCGAACTGAATCTGCTCATCCAGCTGGTGGCCGTCACCGACGACCCCGAGCCCGTACTCCGGCCGCTGCTGGAGCGCCTGCCGCAGCTGACGGTGGAGCAGGCGACGGCGCTGCCCATCGTGCTGGTGGGCCCCCTGGAGCACATCGTCGAGCGGGTGCGGGCGCAGCGCGAGCGGTACGGCTTCACGTACCTGACCGTGCTGGAGCCGTACATGGAGGCGTTCGCGCCGGTGATGGAGGCGCTGCGGGGCGCGTAGGAACGTGTAGGCGCGCGTAGGCGCAGGGCATGGGTGAGCGCAGGTGCCGCGCAGGTGCGCGCAGGTGTCCGGATGCTGGAATTCCGCGGCGCGCGCATCGGCAGGTGATGGGATCGCGCCATGAGTGATCTGCGGATACGGGCCGCGGTGCCCGGCGACCTCGATGCCGTGCTGGCCTTCTGGAAGGCGGCCGCGAAGGGCTCCAGCATCAGCGACGACCGGGACGGCGTGGAGCGGCTGGTCACGCGGGACCCCGAGGCGCTGCTGCTGGCCGAGCGGGACGGCGAGCTGGTCGGCACGGTGATCGCGGGCTTCGACGGCTGGCGCTGCCATCTGTACCGGCTCGCGGTGCACCCCGGCCGGCGGAGGCAGGGCATCGGCTCGGCCCTGCTGGCCGCCGCCGAGGAGCGGTTCGTACGGCTCGGTGGGCGGCGCGGCGACGCGATGGTGCTCACCGGCAACGAGACCGCGCACCACGCCTGGCGTGCGGCGGGCTACGCACCCGAGGAGCACTGGCGGCGCTGGGTGAAGCCGCTGACGGAGTGAGACGTCCAAGGCTTCTTTGCTCATCCTTTACGATTGGAGGAGCACTCGGTCCTCCATGAAAGGTTGTGAGCGTCCGCCCATGGGCGAGCCTCCCAGTACGCGGCCCCACCGCCGCGCGATCCCCCTGCTCCTGCCCGAGGATGAGAGGGGGGTGACCCGATGACCGAAGTGCTCCTCCTGATCGTGGCGGTGCTGCTGTGCGTGGCCTGCGGTGCCTTCGTGGCCGCCGAGTTCTCGCTGACCACGGTCGAGCGCGGTGCCCTGGAGCGGGCGGCCGAGCGCGGTGAGCGGGGCGCCCCCGGCGCCCTCAAGGCCGTTCGGAGCCTGACGTTCCAGCTCTCCGGGGCCCAGCTCGGCATCACCGTCACCAACCTGGTGGTCGGCATGCTCGCCGAGCCCTCGATCGCCCGGCTCCTGGCGGGACCGCTCCAGAAGCTGGGCATATCGAGATCCGCGGCGACCTCGGTGGCGCTGGTGCTGGGCACGGCGCTGTCGACGGTGTTCCTGATGGTGGTCGGCGAGCTGGTGCCCAAGAACTGGGCGATCTCCTCGCCGCTGGCGGTGGCCCGGCGGGTGGGCACCCCTCAGCGCTGGTTCAGCGCCGCCTTCCGCCCCTTCATCACCCATCTCAACAACACGGCGAACCGTGTGGTGCGCCGGCTCGGAGTGGAGCCCGCCGAGGAGCTGGCCTCCGCGCGCGGCCCCCAGGAGCTGGCGGCGCTGGCCCGGCACTCCGCCAAGGAGGGCGCCCTGGAGCCCGACACGGCCGAGCTGTTCGTCCGCACCCTCAACCTCGCCGACCTGACCGCGGAGAACGTGATGACGCCGCGCGTCCAGGTCGTCGCCCTGGACGCGCAGGCCACCTGCGAGGACGTGGCGAACGTGACGCGGGCGACCGGACTGTCGCGCTTCCCCGTCTACCGCGGCAGCCTCGACGGGGTGGTGGGCACCGCCCACGTCAAGGACGTTCTGGCCGTGCCCGCCCATCGGCGGATGCGTCTCAAGGTCTCGGAGATCATGCGCGAGCCCATGTTCGTCCCCGAGTCGCTGACCGTCGACCGGCTCCTCGACCGGCTCTCGGGCAGACGCACGATGGCGGTCGTCATCGACGAGTACGGGGGCACGGCCGGCGTGGCGACGCTGGAGGACATCGTCGAGGAGGTCGTCGGCGAGGTCCGCGACGAGCACGACCCGCACGAGACGCCCGACCTCGCCCCCGCGGGCGCCGACGCGGAGGGCCGCGGCCTGTACTCGGCCGACGGCTCCGCCCGCGTCGACCAGTTGGCGCGCGTCGGACTGCGGGTGCCGGACGGGCCGTACGAGACGCTCGCCGGTCTCGTCGCCGCCCGGCTGGGCCGGATCCCGGAGACCGGCGACGTGTTGCAGGTCGCCGGCTGGCGCCTGGAGGTGGTGGACGCGAGCGGACGGCGCGCCGCGCGCGTGCTGCTGCACGCGCCCCTCGACGACGAGACCGAGCCGTCCCTGCGGCACGACCAGCACCTGAGCGACGAGAAGAGGGCCGGCCGGTGACCGCCGTACAGATTCTGATCGGTCTGGCGACCCTGGTCGTCAACGCCTTCTTCGTGGGGGCCGAGTTCGCGCTGATCTCGGTGCGCCGCAGCCAGGTCGAGCCGTACGCCGAGCAGGGCGACCGGCGGGCGAAGAGCGTGCTGTGGGGGCTGGAGCACGTGTCCGCGCTGCTCGCGGCGGCGCAGCTCGGCATCACCCTGTGCACACTGGTCCTCGGTGTGGTGGCCGAGCCCGCGATCGCGCATCTGCTGGAGCCGGTGTTCCACGCGGTGGGCGTGCCGGTGAGCGCGGGGCACGCGGTGTCGTTCGTGATCGCGCTGGCACTGGCGACGTATCTGCACATGCTGCTGGGCGAGATGGTGCCGAAGAACGTCGCGCTCGCCGAGCCGGTGCGCAGCGCGCTGCTGCTCGGCCCGCCGCTCGTCGCGCTGTCCCGGGCGCTGCGCCCGGTGATCTTCACGGTGAACACGTTCGCGAACGTCCTGCTCAAGCTGTTGCGGGTGGAGGCCAAGAACGAGGTCTCGGCGACCTTCACCGACCGTGAACTGGCCGAGATCGTCAAGGACGCCAGCCAGGCCGGCCTCATCGACGACCGTGCGCAGGAGCGGCTGCACGACGCCCTGGAGCTCGGCAGCAGGCCCGTGCGCGACGTCGTGCTCCCGCTGGGGCGGGTCGTCTACGCGCGCCTCGGGGTCACCCCGGAGCAGTTGGAGCGGTTGTCGGCCGAGTCCGGGTTCTCCCGCTTCCCGGTGGTGGACGAGCAGCGTCGGATCATCGGCTACCTGCACGTCAAGGACGCGCTGGACGCCTCGCCGAGCAACGAGCCCTTCCGGCTGCGGGACATGCGTCCCATCGCCCGGGTCCGGGAGGGGACGCCGCTGGACGACGTGCTCACCGCGATGCGGGGCAGCCGCACGCACCTGGCGGCCGTGCTGGGCACGGACGGACGGCTGGCGGGCCTGGTGACGATGGAGGACGTGCTGCGGGAGCTGTTCGGCCAGCCGGTGTGAGAGGGCCGGAGCGCGTGAGGCGCACCGAGCCCACCGATCCCACCGATCCCACCGAGAAGGGCGGAGCAGGACCGACCGCTTGGTATGCGTGTGGGATCGCGGGATACGATCGCTCACGCCATGCAGACGATTCCCACACACACCAGCCTGGTCGCGGTCGGCGACTCGTTCACCGAGGGCATGTCGGACCTGCTGCCCGACGGCTCCTACCGGGGCTGGGCCGACCTCCTGGCGGCACGGATGGCCGCCCGTACGCCGGGCTTCCGGTACGCCAACCTCGCCGTGCGCGGAAAGCTCATCGGACAGATCGTCGACGAGCAGGTCGAGGTCGCGGCGGCCATGCGGGCCGACGTGGTGACGCTGGTGGGCGGGCTCAACGACACCCTGCGGCCCAAGTGCGACATGGGCAGGGTGCGGGGCCTGCTGACGGAGGCGGTGGAGCGGCTGGCACCGTCGTGCGGGCAGCTGGTGCTGATGCGCAGCCCCGGCCGGCAGGGACCGGTCCTGGAACGCTTCCGGCCGCGCATGGAGGCGCTGTACGCCTGCATCGACGAGCTCGCCGAGAAGCACGGGGCCGTGGTCGTCGACCTGTACGGCGCGCCTTCGCTGGGCGACCCCCGGCTGTGGGACGTGGACCGTCTGCACCTGACGGGCGAGGGTCACCGCCGGGTCGCGGAGGCCGTGTGGCAGGCGCTCGGCTACGAGTCCGAGGACCCCGAGTGGCGTACGCCGATGCCCGCGAGCGCGCCGCCGGGCTGGATCAGCCGCCGGGCCGCGGACGCCCGCTTCGCCCGGCAGCACCTGCTGCCCTGGATAGGCCGCCGCCTGACCGGCCGCTCCTCAGGCGACGGCCGCCCGCCGAAGCGGCCCGAGCTGGTGCCCTACGAGGGCGGTCCGGCGCAGCCGGCGGCCGAGGCCGGGCTCTCGTAGCTTCCGACGAACACCCCGGTGGCGCTGGCCTGCATGAATCGCCAGTAGAATCGGTGCACGTGACTGCTGCGCCCGCAAAGCCCCGTATCCCGAACGTCCTCGCCGGACGCTACGCCTCCGCCGAGCTCGCCACGCTCTGGTCGCCCGAGCAGAAGGTGAGGCTGGAGCGGCAGCTCTGGCTCGCCGTGCTGCGCGCCCAGAAGGATCTCGGGATCGAGGTGCCGGACGCGGCGATCGCCGACTACGAGCGCGTCCTCGACACCGTCGACCTGGCCTCCATCGCCGAGCGTGAGAAGGTCACGCGGCACGACGTGAAGGCCCGGATCGAGGAGTTCAACGCCCTGGCCGGGCACGAGCACGTGCACAAGGGCATGACCTCCCGCGACCTGACGGAGAACGTCGAGCAGCTGCAGATCCGGCTCTCGCTGGAGCTGATGCGCGACCGCACGGTGGCCGTGCTGGCGCGCCTGGGCAAGCTGGCCGCGGAGTACGGCGAGCTGGTCATGGCCGGCCGCTCCCACAACGTGGCGGCGCAGGCCACCACCCTCGGCAAGCGGTTCGCCACCGCGGCCGACGAGCTGCTGGTGGCGTACGGACGGGTCGAGGAGCTGCTGGGCCGTTACCCGCTGCGCGGCATCAAGGGCCCGGTCGGCACCGCGCAGGACATGCTGGACCTGCTGGGCGGGGACGCGGCGGGGCTCGCCGAGCTGGAGGGGCGCATCGCGCGCCACCTGGGCTTCTCGCAGGCCTTCACCTCCGTCGGCCAGGTCTACCCGCGCTCCCTGGACTACGAGGTCGTCACCGCGCTGGTGCAGCTGGCGGCGGCCCCGTCGTCGCTGGCGAAGACGATCCGGCTGATGGCCGGGCACGAGCTGGTCACCGAGGGCTTCAAGCCGGGCCAGGTCGGCTCCTCGGCGATGCCGCACAAGATGAACACGCGGTCCTGTGAGCGCGTCAACGGCCTGATGGTCATCCTGCGCGGCTACGCCTCGATGACCGGCGAGCTGGCGGGCGACCAGTGGAACGAGGGCGACGTGTCCTGCTCGGTGGTGCGCCGAGTGGCCCTTCCGGACGCGTTCTTCGCCCTGGACGGCCTGCTGGAGACGTTCCTGACGGTGCTCGACGAGTTCGGCGCCTTCCCCGCGGTGATCGCCCGGGAGCTGGACCGCTATCTGCCGTTCCTGGCGACGACCAAGGTGCTGATGGGCGCCGTGCGGGCCGGCGTCGGCCGCGAGGTCGCCCACGAGGCGATCAAGGAGAACGCCGTCGCCACCGCACTCGCAATGCGCGAGCAGGGCGCCGAGCGCAACGAGCTCCTCGACAAGCTCGCCGCGGACGACCGCCTCCCGCTCGACCGCGCGCGTCTGGAGGCGCTCATGGCCGACAAGCTCTCCTTCACCGGCGCGGCCGCCGACCAGGTCGGCACGGTCGTCGGCCGCGTCGAGGAGATCGTCAAGCAGCACCCGGAGGCCGCGGCCTACACCCCGGGAGCCATCCTCTGACCCGCTTCACCCCGGCAGACCTCGAGGCCGCCCGCGACCGCCTGGTACCTGACGTGGTCACGGACGGCCTGAGGGTGCTGTTCTGCGGTATCAATCCCGGTCTGATGACGGCCGCGACCGGCCATCACTTCGCGCGGCCCGGCAACCGCTTCTGGCCGGTGCTGCACCGGTCGGGGTTCACGCCGAGGCGGCTGGAGCCCTCGGAACAGGCCGAACTGCTGTCGTACGGGCTCGGCATCACGAATGTGGTGGCCCGGCCCACGGCACGCGCCGACGAACTGACGGCGGAGGAGTACCGGGAGGGCGGACGGCTGCTGGCCCTGAAGGTGGCGCGGCTGCGGCCTCGGTGGCTCGCCGTGGTCGGCGTCACCGCCTACCGGGCGGCCTTCGGCGACCGCAAGGCCCAAGTGGGGCCGCAGGAGCGGACGATCGGTGCCACGCGGGTGTGGGTCCTGCCGAATCCGAGCGGGCTGAACGCGCACTGGACGGCCGAGACGATGGCGGAGGAGTTCGCACGACTGCGGGTGGCGGCGGAGACCGCCCAGGAACGGCCGGTGCGCCGGGCGGGGCCGGACGGGCGGGCGGGTAAGACCGGCCGGACGGGCGGGTAGGGCCGGCCAGGGCCCACCTGGACTGGCCGGGGCCGACCGGGACTGCCCGGGGCTGGCCGGGCGGTCATGGCGGGTCCGTGTCGGTGACGACCGCGAGCAGCTGGAACGGCAGCTCCCTGTCCCACTGGGAGACACCGAGGGCTATCCACCGGCCCGTCTCCTGCTCCCTCCACAGCTGGACGTTCGGCACATGCCCGCTCATCGAGGCCCACGGCTCCGGCAGGTCCTCCCCCTCCACCGATCGGTGGAGGACGCTGTACAGGCTGCACTCCCGGGGCGGTCCCCAACGCTCCGTCAGCCGCTCCCCCAGCCCGTCCCGATCGCACTCGTACTGCTCCTCCGTCTCCTCCCGCAGGGTGCCGTCGTCCTCCCAGAAGCCGTCGCTCGTCTCCAACTCGGCTATCGAGTAGCCGGGTCCGGCCGTGCCGACGTCCGTTCTGACCTGCTCGGCGGGGAACGCCTCGGTACGCAGCCGGTCGATCACGGCGAGAGCCTTCGCGATGTCCATGGCCCCCAGTAAACCGGCCGCCACTGACAATTGGCGGCGCGTCAGAATCCGGGCGGCGCAGGCACCTGAGGGAGGCGTGTCGGGGACCGCGGACGGCAGACACCCGTAGAAAGGCGGGGCGGGACCACGGCGGCCTGCCGGCCAAAAAGCACACACCCGCACGCGCGGGCCCGGCGACTTCGACCGATCCAGCACAGACCCGCACACGCGACCCGACACCCGCAGTCCGGGGACCGGGCGGCGGCGCGAACCCGCAGGCCGGGCGTCGGCCGAGGCGCGCCGCGACCCGCACGGACGGCTCGGTGTCCCGGCACTCGCTGGTCCGGTCCGTGCCGAGTACGATCCGGCCAACACGCGCACGAGCTGGGAGGACGGACGGTGGGGCGGCTTACCGGCGGGGATCCCTCGCTGCTGCGAAGGATCAATTCCACGGTGGTGCTGCACGCGCTGCGTGCCACGGACTGCGCGACGCTCACGGAGATCACCCGGGTGACCGGGCTGTCCCGGCCGACGGTCGAGGGTGTCGTCGAGGACCTCATCGGGGCGGGCCTGGTCGTCGAGACGGCGGCCGAGGAAGGCGCCACCCGGCGTCAGGGACGGCCCGCGCGGCGGTTCCGGTTCCGGGCCGAGGCCGGGCATCTGCTCGGCCTGGAGATCGGCGCCCACCGGGTCGCCGCGCTGCTGTCCGACCTGGACGGCCGGGTGCTCGGCGCCCAGGCGAAGGACGTGGACGAGACGGCGGACGCGGACGAGCGCCTGGAGCGGCTGCGCAACGCGGTCGCCGAGCTGCTGCGCCGTGCCGGTGTCCCGCGCAGCTCCCTGCGGGCCGTGGGAGTCGGCACACCGGGGATCGTCGAGGCGGGCGGCATCGTACGGCTGGGCACCGCGCTGCCCGGGTGGACGGGGCTGCACCTGGGCGAACGGCTGAGCCGCTCCTTCAAGTGCCCGGTGCTGGTCGAGAACGACGCCAACGCGGCGGCGGTCGCCGAGCACTGGAAGGGCGCGGCCACCGAGTCCGACGACGTGGTCTTCGTGCTGGCCGGACTGAGTCCGGGGGCGGGTTCGCTGATCGGCGGCCGGCTGCACCGCGGGTTCGGCGGGGCGGCCGGTGAGATCGGCGCGCTGCACCTGCTGGGCCGGGAGGAGACCCCGGAGACGCTGCTGTCGACCACGGACCAGCCTCTGCACCCGCTGGACGAGCAGGCGGTGGCGGCGGTCTTCGCGCTGGCCCGCGAGGGCGACCGGCGGGCCCTGGAGGCCATGGAGCGCTTCATCCAGCGACTCGTCCACGACGTGGCGGCGCTGGTGCTGGCGCTTGATCCGGAGCTGGTGGTCATCGGCGGCTGGGCGGCCGGCCTGGACGGCGTCCTGGAGCCGCTGCGCCAGGAGCTGGCCCGCTACTGCCTGCGGACGCCGCAGGTGACCCTGTCGATGCTCGGCGAGGCGGCCGTGGCGACAGGCGCCCTGCGGCTCGCCCTCGACCACGTGGAGGAGCAGTTGTTCGCGGTGGAGGGCACGGTGACGGCCCGCAGCTGAGCCGGCAGGCCGACGGCCCGCGGCCGAGCCGGGCCGACCGACGGCCCGCCGCTGAGCGCCGCCCCCCAGGGACGCCCAGCACGGCGGTCCTCAGCCGGCGGTGGTCACGAGGCACGGCGCTCCGAGCCGTGGAGGGCACGGTGACGGCCCGCGGCCGAGCCGGGCCGACCTACGGCCCGCCGCTGAGCGCCGCCCCCCAGGGACGCCCAGCACGGCGGTCCTCAGCCGGCGGTGGTCACGAGGCACGGCGCTCCGGGCCGTGGAGGGCACGGTGACGGCCCGCGGCCGAGCCGGGCCGACCGACGGCCCGCGGCCGAGTTGGGCAGACCGACGGCCCGCCGCTGAGCGCCGCCCCCCAGGGACGCCCAGCACGGCGGTCCTCAGCCGGCGGTGGTCACGAGGCGCGGCGCTCCGGGCCGTGGTCGATCTCCACGCCGCCGGACTCCTTGAAGGTCAGCCGGCACGTGTCGGCGCGGTAGGTGGCCACGGAGAGGACGGTGGTGCGGCCCCCGGCGAGGAAGCGCGTCGTGACGACGAGGACGGGCGCGCCGGGCAGCCGGTCCAGCTCCTTGGCGTCCTCCGCGCGGGCGGAGCCGAGTTCGACGGCGCGGTCCTGGCCCTCCAGGTCCAGGTGTTGCAGCTCGCGCAGCACGGCGCGCGCGCGTGCCGGGCCGGACGGCGCGTCGATCGCGGTCAGACCGGGCACCGACGACGCGGGGATGTACAGCAGCTCGGCCGCGACCGGCTGGCCCTGGCTCATCCGGGACCGGCGGACCGTGTGCACGGGCTCGTCGCGGCCGGCCTCCAGGGCGTCGGCGACGGCCGCCGGGGGCACCGCCTCCACACAGTCCACGGGCTGCCACGCGTCACCTGCCGCCCCCGGCCAGGCCTGTTCCTCGGTGCCGACGGCCACGCCCACGCGCGGCGGCGCGACGGTCGTGCCGACGCCGCGGCGGCGCTGCAGCCGGCCCTCCAGCTCCAGCTGTTCCAGGGCCTGGCGGAGCGTGGCCCGGGCGACACCGAACCGGGCGGCCAGTTCCCGCTCGTTGGGCAGGATCTCCCCCACCGAGAACTCGGAGTCCAGTGCTTCACTGAGCACGGTCCTGAGGTGCCAGTACTTCGGCTCCGGCACCGATTCCAGCTGCGTGGTCCCCACCCTGTCCTCCGCGATCCCCTGGTCCGGCGGCTTTTAGCGCCCTTGTTTATTAAAGGTTGTTGTACTTATCTGTGACCATAGGGCCGCCCCCACCCTTGGTCAATACCAATCCTCGGCCGTGTGCCGAACGCATGGCGGCGCGCCGCACAGCGTTCACACGGCGTTCGCACAGGGGGAAGCCGGTGACTCCACGGGGGGACGTCGGTGACATCACGGCGAAGCCCCCGCCGTACGGGCGGGGGCTTCCGCGTGGGTTGTCGCGGCCGGGTGCCTCAGGCGGCGGCCAGGAGCTGGAGCTTGTCCGGGTTGCGGATGATGTAGACGGCGTGGATGTGCCCGCCGGCGACGTCCACCTGGAAGACGCTGTCGGGCCTGCCCCCGGACAGGACGAGCACGGCCGGGCCGCCGTTGAGGTCCAGCAGGCGGAAGGACACGTCCGCGACGCCCTTCTCGGCCGCGCCGACCAGGAAGCGGCCGACCTTGTCGGCGCCCTCCAGGACCCGCAGCGGCGCCCTCGACTTGCCTCCGCTGTCGCCGACCAGGCGGACGTCGGGCGCCAGCAGCGCCATCAGACCCGCCAGGTCGCCGCCGGTCGCGGCGGCCAGGAACCGCTCGGTGAGGTCGCGCCGCTGGACCGGGTCGACCTCGTAGCGCGGACGCCGCTCCTCGACGTGCCTGCGGGCCCGTCCGGCGAGCTGGCGCACCGCCGCCTCGCCCCGGTCGAGCAGGGCGGCGATCTCCCCGTACGGGTAGCCGAACGCCTCCCTGAGGACGAACACCGCGCGTTCGAGCGGTGAGAGCGACTCGAGGACGACCAGCACGGCGAGCGAGACGGAGTCGGCGAGCACGGCTCGCTGCTCCGCGTCCGCGGCGGTGCCCGCGACGTCGGTCGCCAGGGGCTCGGGCAGCCAGGGGCCGACGTACGACTCGCCCCGCGCCTTGATCTGGCGGAGCCGGTCCATGGCGAGACGCGTGGTGACGCGCACGAGGTAGGCGCGCGGCTCCCGCACCACGCTCCGGTCGGCGCCGGACCAGCGCAGCCAGGCCTCCTGGACCACGTCCTCCGCGTCGGCCACCCGCCCCAGCATGCGGTAGGCGACGCCCATGAGGACGGGACGGTGCTCCTCGAAGAGGTCTGTCTCCGTTTCGGTGGTCACCGCCCCATCCCAGCCGACACCCGCGGCGGTGTCCAGACGGACACCGGGTGCGTGGCGGCGATGCCCGAGGACCGCCCAGGGCGACGGCGGGAAACGCTCCTTCCAGGGGCTACCGGTCGGTAGCAATTGCTGACAAGCTGTCTACCCGGCGTTCGCCGCCGAGTCCCCCAACGAGGAGCCCCCATGGCCGCCACCGTCTCCTTCAAGGTCCCCTCCCCGCACGGCCCGCGGACCGTGACCCTGTCGTACGCGCGCGTGGGCAGCGGCGAGCCGCTGCTCCTGCTGCACGGCATAGGTCACCACCGGCAGGCCTGGGACCCGGTGGTCCATCTCCTGGCGGCCGAGCGCGACGTGATCAGCGTCGACCTGCCCGGCTTCGGCGCCTCCCCGGCGCTGCCCGAGGGGCTGCGGCACGACCTGCCGACGATGAACGTCGCGCTCGCCGCGCTGTGCAAGGCCCTGGAGATCGAGCGCCCCCATGTGGCGGGCAACTCCCTGGGCGGCCTGCTGGCCCTGGAACTGGGCCGCGAGAAGCTCGCACGGTCCGTCACCGCACTCTCCCCGGCCGGCTTCTGGACGCAGCCCGAGCGGCGCTACGCCTTCGGTGTGCTCCAGGCGATGCGGGCCGTCGCGCGGCGGACCCCGCTGCCGCTGGTCGAACGGCTGGCGCGGACGGCTGCCGGGCGCACCGTCCTGACGAGCACCATCTACGCACGTCCGGGCCGTCGTTCACCCGAGGCCGTGGTCGCCGAGACGCTCGCCCTGGCGCAGGCCACCGGCTTCGAGCAGACCCTCCTCGCGGGCGTCGACGTCCAGTTCACCGACGACGTCCCCGGCATACCGGTCACCGTGGCCTGGGGCACCAAGGACCGGCTGCTGGTCCGCCGGCAGGGGGTGCGGGCCAAGCAGATCATCCCGCGCGCCAGGCTGGTGCGACTGCCCGGCTGCGGACACGTCCCGATGAACGACGACCCGGCGCTCGTCGCGCGCGTGCTCCTCGACGGCAGCCGCTGACCGCCGCCCGGCACGCTCCAAAGCCCCCGAGCCCAGGGCGACTCCCGTGCCCACCAGGGCGCTGCCCACGACCTGGGCGACCCCGTAGGAGCCGGTGCCGGCGAGCGGTGCGGTGCAGGCCGCCGCGACCGGGATCAGGCCGGAGAAGAGCGTGGCACGCTCGGCGCCGATCCGCTGCATGCCCATGTACCAGCACACGAAGCCGACGACGGTGACGACCGCCGCCTGCCACAGCAGCGCGACGGCCTCGCCCGTGCCGGGGGGCCGGAGCCAGGCGGTGCCGTCGAGGCAGATCCCGGCGACCGCCGCCTCCAGGGACGCCACGCCGCACACCACGGCGGACAACAGCCGCGGCCCGAGCGGGCGCAGCACGGGGGTGGCGAGGACCGCGAAGCCGACCTCACCGGCCAGCGCGCACACGGAGAAGGCGATGCCGGTGCCGTCGGTGCGGCCCCAGCCCTGCACGGTGAACGCCCCGGCGGCCACCAGCCACGCCCCGTACAGGACGACCCGTCGCGGCCGCCGCCCTTCCAGGAGCGGGACGAGGACCGCCACGACCACGGGGGCGCAGCCGACGAAGACCCCCGGCACCGCCGGTTCCGCGGTGCGCTCGGCGGCCAGCACCGCCAGGTTGAAGCCGACCATGCCCACCGCCGCGAGCAGCGCGAGCCGGACCCACTGCCGGGGGCCGAGCCTGCGCAGCCGCCCGGCCGAGCCCCGCCGGGCCAGGGGCAGGAGCAGCAGACAGGCCAGGCCGTAGCGCAGGAACTGTCCGCCGGCGTACGGGTAGTGGCCGAGGACGCTGTTGGCGGTGAAGGACCCTCCGACGAGGACGCAGGCGAGCGCGGCGAGCAGGGCGCCGCGCGAGGCGGTGGCGTTCATGCCGGCGACGCTACGGAGCACGGCGGCCCGGTTTAAGGTCCACATCCATGACGTCATCGGGGACCAATCCGGCCGGCGGGACCGGCTCTGCCGCCTGGGAACTGCTGCTGCCGGCCGCCTCCGCACCGGCACGCGCGCGTGGCCGGTCGCTCCAGGCCGCGCTGCGCGAGGCCGTCCGTTCGGGCCGGCTGGCCCCGGGCACCCGGCTGCCCTCCAGCCGGGACCTCGCGGCGGACCTCGGCGTGTCGCGGGGGCTGATCACGGAGGCGTACGAACAGCTGGTGGCGGAGGGCTATCTGCGCAGCGGGCGGGGCGCGGGGACATGGGTGGGCGGTGCCGTGCGGGCGGCGCACCCGCGCGCGCGGGACCTCGCCCCCCACTCCCCCGGCGCCCGCGTGGGCTTCGTGCCGGGCACGCCCGACCTGTCGCTGTTCCCGCGGGCCGCCTGGACGGCCGCGCACCGCTCCGTGCTCGCCGGCCTCCC
This sequence comes from Streptomyces sp. NPDC006393, assembly GCF_040628575.1. Taxonomy (NCBI): domain Bacteria; kingdom Bacillati; phylum Actinomycetota; class Actinomycetes; order Kitasatosporales; family Streptomycetaceae; genus Streptomyces; species Streptomyces sp. NPDC006393. The sequence goes on along the minus strand of NZ_JBEXZD010000003.1, from coordinate 87,328 downwards.
GCACCACCACCTCGGCTATCCCGACCCGCGCGGGCTGCCCCGGCTGCGTACCGCGCTGGCCGAACTGCTCGCCCGGCGCCGGGGCGTGGTCGCGGACCCGGAGCGGATCGTGGTCGTCTCCGGGGTGACGCAGGCGACGACGCTGCTCGGTCTCGTGCTGCACGCGCGCGGGATGCGCACCGTCGCGGTGGAGAATCCGGGCAGCCCCCAGCACAGCGCCCTGTACGCGTCGGCCGGCATCGGCACCGTTCCGCTTCCGCTGGACGCGGAGGGTCCGGCCCTCGGGCCGTTGCGCCGCTCCGGTGTGCGGGCCGTGGTGACCACGCCCGCCCACCAGTTCCCCACCGGCATCGCCTGCTCGGCCCGCCGGCGCGCCGAACTGCTGGACTGGGCGCGGTCGGTGGGCGGGGTCGTCCTCGAGGACGACTACGACGGCGACTTCCGCTACGACCGCGCCCCCGTGGGCGCCCTCCAGGGCCTCGACCCGGAGCACGTGGTCTACGCGGGGTCGGTCAGCAAGTCCCTCGCACCCGGGCTCCGGCTGGGCTGGATGATCGTGCCCGACTCCCTGGCCGACGACGTCGTCGAGCGCAAGCGGACCATGGACCTCGGTCATCCGACCCTCGAGCAGGCGTTGTTCGCGCACTTCGTCGAACGGGGCGACTACGATCGGCAACTGCGCCGCTGCCAGCGCGCCTACCGGGAGCGCCGGGACGCGCTCGTCGCCGCCCTCCGGGAGCACTTCCCCGGTGCGCGGCTGTCCGGGATCGCGGCGGGCCTGCACCTGATCGCCGAACTGCCCGGACGGTACGGCCCGGAGGACCGGTTCCTCGCGCGCACGGACGCGGCCGGGATCGCGGTGCGCACGCTGGCGGCGTACACGCACGCACGTGCCGATGCCCCCGGCGGGGACGACGGCACGGACGGCGGGACAGGCGACGGCGTACGGCTGGTCCTGGGGTACGCGCACCTGTCGCCGGCGCGGATCCACGAGGGCGTACGGCTGATGCGGGAGGCGGCCGGAGGGTGACCGTCTTCCTCACCGGCGGCCGTGCGACTGGTGGGTCCGGCGGGTCTGGTGGTTCCGGCGGGTCCGGCGGGTGCGGCGGGTGCGGCGGGTCTGGATGGGACCGGCGGGTCTGATGGGATCGGCGGGCTGGTGGACCGGCGGTCTGATGGGACCGGCGGTCTGATGGGACCGGCGGGCTGGTGGACCGGCGGGCTGGTGGGACCGGCGGGCTGATGGGACCGAGGATCTGGTGGGACCGAGGATCTGGTGGGTCCGGTGGGGTGGCGTCCGGTTGTTCACTCGCGGTTTCCGTGCGCGCCGCACCGCACCAGTAGGTGTGGCACCGAACACCGGCCGGTTCCCGTCCCCTGGAGGCGTATCCATGTCCCATCGTCCGTTCCCCGGCCGCCGCAGCGTGCTGCGCGGCTCGCTGGCCGCGTCGGCGGCCCTGACCCTGCCCGGCGCGCTCGGCGCGGCTCCGGCGCTCGCCCTGTCCGGCCGCCCCCGGGCGGACTGGGGCGTGCAGGCGGGAGACGTGACCTCCGACTCCGGTCTGGTGTGGGTGCGCGCGGACCGCCCGGCCCGGATGGTCGTCGAGACCTCCGCGACCGAGTCGTTCCGCGCCCCGCGCAGATGGCACGGCCCGCTGCTCGGCGCGGACACCGACTTCACGGGCACGGCCCGGCTGCACGGCCTGCCCCCGGGCGAGCAGGTCCACTACCGCGTGCTCCTCGCCGACCCGGACGACCCGCGCCGCACCGGCGAGCCGGCCTACGGCACCTTCCGCACGGCGCCCGCGCGCCGCCGTCAGGGCGTGCGGTTCGTGTGGTCCGGCGATCTGGCCGGGCAGGGCTGGGGCATCAACGAGTCGATCGGCGGCTACCGGATCTTCGACGCCATGGCGAAGCTGGACCCGGACTTCTTCCTGTGCAGCGGCGACGCCATCTACGCCGACGGCCCCGTCCAGGCCACTGCCGAGCTCCCGGACGGCAGCGTCTACCGCAATGTCACCACCGAGGAGAAGTCGCACGTCGCCGTCTCCCTGGCGGACTACCGGGGCAACTTCCGCTACAACCTGCTCGACGCGGCGCTGCGCCGGTTCAACGCGCGGGTGCCGAACATCGTCCAGTGGGACGACCACGAGGTCCGCAACAACTGGTACCCGGGCGAGGTCATCGGCACCGGCACCCCCTACCCGGCCGGGACGGAACTCGACGACCTGGCCCTGCGCGCCCGCCGGGCCTTCTCGGAGTACTTCCCCGTCTCCACGATCAGCGGCCGTCCGGACGGGCGGATCTACCGCGTCCACCACCACGGCCCGCTGCTCGACGTGTTCGTGCTCGACATGCGGACCTACCGCAACGCCAACTCGCCCGACGACCAGAAGAGCGACCCGCAGGGCATCCTCGGCCGCGAGCAGCTGGAATGGCTCAAGCGGCAGCTGGCCCGGTCGCGGGCGGTGTGGAAGGTCATCGCCGCCGACATGCCGCTCGGCCTGGTCGTGCCCGACGGCGTCGAGGGCAGGCCGAACTTCGAGGCCGTCGCGCAGGGCGACCCGGGCGCCCCGCTCGGCCGGGAGCTCCAGATCGCCGAGCTGCTGCGGTTCGTCAAGCACCGCCGGATCACCGGCACGGTGTGGCTGACGGCGGACGTCCACCACACCTCGGCCCAGCACTACGACCCGTCACGGGCGGCCTTCAAGGACTTCGAGCCGTTCTGGGAGTTCGTCTCCGGCCCGCTCAACGCGGGTGCCTTCCCGGCCAGCGCGCTCGACGGGACGTTCGGCCCGGACCGGGTCTTCGTCAAGGCGCCGACCGCCTCCAACGTCTCGCCCGCCGAGGGCTACCAGTTCTTCGGCGAGGTCGACATCGACGGCGACAGCGGCGAGCTGACGGTCCGGCTGCGCGAACAGGACGGCTCCGTCCTCTTCACTCAGGTGCTCCAGCCGGGCCGGGTCGGGCAGTAGGCCTGTCCCGTACGCTCTTCGTCCGTGCCGCGCCCCGACGTCATCCCCGGGGCGCGGCCCGGACTCCGGGCCGACCGTCAACTTTGCCTCGTACATGGCGTTTTCGCAGGTCGCGGTGAGAGTCAGTGGTCGCCTCCACGGGTTTCCAGCGTCACACCAGTTGAATCAGCGACAAAAGGTGCGAATCATCGCTTTACCGGGACGACACGGAGCGTTCGCGATCGCGCAACACCGGTCCTTCACAGTGGTCGCATGACTCGAGACATGTCTGATGTGACGCGGAGAAGGCATGGCCGCCCGGTGCACCACTGGCGGCGGGACGTGGTGGAACTGGCCGCGCTGTTCACGGCCGTCGCGGTGGCGGACGGCGTGGCGAACCTGATCGGTCACGGGCCCGACGGACCGGCCCTGTTGCTGATCTCGGCGCTGGCGCTGCTCGCGACGGCGACATTCCACACCTGGTGGGCACGGCGCCACGGGCACGCGCCCCCGACGGGGGATACCGGCGCCCGGCCGCTCGCCGCCGAAGGGCGGCAGGCCGGGCCCTCCGCCTCCTCCACGGTGGAGCGGGACGAGGTTGCGGTGGTGAGCGCGCTGTGGCGGATGCGGACGACGGTGCGGGACGAGCCGGGGTCGCTGGCCGCGCTCTGTGCGGCACTGGCCGCCCGGCAGGTCGACATCCTGAGCCTGCAGACGCATCCGCTGGCCGAGGGCACGGTGGACGAGTTCCTGCTGCGCGCCCCGGGCCGGACCGAGGCGTCGCAGATCACCGGCGCGGTCGCGGCCGCGGGCGGCGCGGACACCTGGATCGAGCGGGCCGACGCGCACGACCTGGTGGACGCGCCGACACGGGTCCTGGGCCTGGCCACCCGTACCGCACTGGACGCCGCGGAACTCCCGCTCGCCCTGCGGCAGTTGCTGGGCCGGTGCACCATCCGTTCGCTGCCTGCCCGGCCGGCGGGCGGCGGCCGGGGTCCCGAGGAGGTCCCGGCCGAGGGGGTGCTGGAGGACACGGTGCTGCGGCTGCGGGCGCCGGAAGGCGGCGTGATCACCGTGGAGCGGCCGTATCCGCCCTTCACGCCCACCGAGTTCGCACGGGCCCGCGCACTGGTGGAGCTGGACACCCGGCTCGGACCGCGCGTCCCGCGCGGCCAGGACGTGCTGACGCTGCCCGAGGGCGAGGCGATCACCGTGCGCCGCGCCGACACGAGGGATCTCAGGGCCGCCCGGCAGATGCACGAGCGATGCTCGGCGCGGACGCTCGGCCTGCGCTACCACGGTCCGGTCCATGACGCCGACCGCTTTCTGAACCACCTGCTCAGCCCGCGCTTCGGTCGCACGCTCGCCGCGCAGAGCGCGTCGGGGCGGATCGTCGGCCTCGGCCATCTGCTCTGGGACGGCGACGAGACCGAGGTCGCCCTCCTGATCGAGGACGACTGGCAGCGACGCGGCATCGGCGCCGAGCTGCTGGGCCGGCTGGTGGGCATGGCCGTCGAGGCGGGCTGCGCGAGCGTGTACGCCGTGACGCAGGCGTCGAACACCGGGATGGTCGCGGCCATGCGCGGGCTTGGCCTGCCGCTGGACTTCCAGATCGAGGAGGGCACCCTCGTGATCACGGCCCGCCTGGACACCGTCCCGGCGTCCTGCCGGCTGCCGTACGCCGGCCGGCAGGAGGAGTACGACGGCCCGGCCCTGCGCGACTGACCCTGCCCCTGCGCGACCGACCCCGAAACGCCCGGCCGGCGCCGCTGATCCCGGCCCGCACGGCTGGTCCGGCCCGACGGCACGCCCGTGCGCGGTCCGGCGTCGCTGGACCCGGCCCGTACCACTGGTCCGGGCCGACCGGCACGCCGGTGTGCGGTCCGGTGGAGTCCACCGGGCCGCACACCCCCTCCGGACCGCGAGCGGAGCGGTTCAGCTCATCGCCTCGTGCAGCCCCTTCACCTCGGGCGACTCCGACGGCGGCTGCCCCAGGGCCGCGTCCAGGTCGGCCCACAGGTCCTCGACGTCCTCCAGGCCGACCGACATGCGCAGCAGCCGGTCGCTGACCCCGGCGCCGCGCCGGTCCTCGGCGTCCACGATGCGGTGGCTGATGGAGGCCGGGTGCTGGATCAGCGTGTCGACGCTGCCGAGGCTGACGGCGGGGGTGATCAGACCCACGCCCGAGATGACCGCGTGCGGGTCGCCGTGCACCTCGAAGGCGACCATCGCGCCGCCGATGCGCGGATAGTGCACCCGGGCCACGCGCGGGTCGGCAGCCAGCCGGGCCGCCAGGTCCGCGGCGGTGGCGGAGGCGGCCCGTACCCGCACCGGCAGCGTGGACAGGCCGCGCAGCAGCAGATACCCGGCGAGCGGGTGCAGGACGCCGCCGGTGGCGAAGCGCACCTGCCGCAGCCGCCCGGCGAGTTCCTCGTCGCACGCCACCACGCCGGCCATGACGTCCCCGTGTCCGCCCAGGTACTTGGTGGCGCTGTGCAGCACCAGCCGGGCACCCTGCTCGGCCGGGCGCTGGAGCACCGGCGTGGCGAAGGTGTTGTCGGCCAGCAGCGGGACGGAGCCGCAGGCGTGGGCGACGGCCCGCAGATCCACCTCGGCCAGCGTCGGGTTGGCTGGGGACTCCACCATCACCAGCCCGGTGTCCGGGCGCAGCGCGTCGGCGATGCCCGCCGGGTCGGTCCAGGTCACCTCGGTGCCCAGCAGCCCGGCGGTGAGCAGGTGGTCGCTGCACCCGTACAGGGGGCGTACGGCCACGACGTGGCGCAGGCCCATGGCGGAGCGGACGAGGAGGACGGCGCTGAGCGCGGCCATGCCGCTGGCGAACGCGACCGCCGCCTCGGTGCCCTCCAGCCGGGCCAGCGCGGTCTCGAAGCGGGCGACGGTCGGGTTGCCGAGCCGCCCGTAGACGGGCGGTCCGTCGAGTTCGGCGCCGTCGCCGGCGAAGGCGTCGATGCGGGCGGCCTCGGCCCGGCTGTCGTAGGAGGGGTAGGTGGTGGACAGGTCGATCGGCGGGGCGTGCAGTCCCTGGCGGGCGAGGTCGTCCCGGCCGGCGTGCACGGCCTCGGTGGCCAGTGCTCTGGGTGCGGCGGTGCGCACGTCGTCGTACGCGGTGGTGCGCGCGGAGTCGAAGGGCGTGTCCATGACCGAAGGGTGAACAACCATCGAGGAGCCGACCGGGAACTCCGTGCTACGTTCGGCACATGGCCGAATCCGTCGAACTGGACGCGGTGGATCTCCATCTGCTGCGGCTGCTGCAGAACGACGCCCGGATCACCTACCGGGATCTCGCCGCACAGGTCGGGGTGGCGCCGTCGACCTGCCTGGACCGGGTGACCCGGCTGCGCCGCTCGGGCGTCATCGTCGGCCATCGCCTCCGGCTCGACCCCGCCAAGCTGGGCCGGGGCCTTCAGGCACTGCTGTCGGTGCAGGTCAGGCCGCACCGGCGGGAGCTGGTGGGCCCGTTCGTGGAGCGGATCCGGGCGCTGCCGGAGTCGTTGTCCGTGTTCCATCTGACCGGGCCGGACGACTACCTCGTCCATGTCGCGGTCGCGGACATGGCGGATCTCCAGCGGCTGGTGCTGGACGAGTTCACGGCACGGCGGGAGGTGGCCCGGGTGGAGACCCGGCTGATCTTCCAGCAGTGGGACTGCGGCCCCCTGCTGCCGCCGGGCGCGGAAACGGCGGCACCAGAGGCCGGTAAACCGGGCTGACGCGGGGCACCACCTCGTACGAGGATGGGCACCATGTCAGACACCAACAGCGCGCTTCCCCGTCAGGTCGCCGACGCCTACGTCGACGAACTCATCGCCCTCGACCCGATCACCGGCACCTTCCTCGGCGTGAAGGAGAGTTCGGGCAGGCTGCCCGACACCTCGCCCGCCGGCCAGCAGGCGCTCGCGGAGCTGGCGCGCACCACGCTGGCCCGCCTGGACGAGGCCGAGCGCCGGCCCGGCGCGGACAGTGACATCGAGCGCCGGTGCGCGCGCCTGCTGCGCGAGCGGCTCACCGCGGAACTCGCCGTGCACGATGCCGACGAGGGTCTACGCGCGGTGAGCAACATCCACAGCCCCGTGCACTCGGTACGCGAAGTCTTCACGATCACCCCCACCGACACCGACGAGGACTGGGCGGCGGTCGCCGAGCGGCTGCGCGCCGTACCGGCCGCGCTGCGCGGCTACCGCGAGTCCCTGGCCCTCGGCCTGGAGCGCAAGCTGTACGCGGGCCCGCGGCCGACCCGGACCTTCGTCGAGCAGCTCACCGAGTGGTCGGACACGAACGGTCAGGGCCGCGGCTGGTTCGAGGACTTCGCCGCCCCCGGTCCCGAATCCCTGCGCGGCGAACTCGACGAGGCCGCCCGGGCGGCGACCGCGGCCATCGTCGAGCTGCGCGACTGGATGCGCGACGTGTACGCGCCGACGATCGAGGGCACCCCGGACACGGTCGGCCGCGAGCGCTACGCCCGCTTCTCGCGCTACTTCAACGGCACGGACCTGGACCTCGACGAGGCGTACGCGTACGGCTGGTCGGAGTTCCACCGGCTGCTCGGCGAGATGCGGAAGGAGGCCGAGAAGGTCCTGCCGGGCGCCGAGACCCCGTGGGTGGCGCTCGCCCATCTCGACACCGACGGCACGCACATCGAGGGTGTGGACGAGGTCCGCGCCTGGCTCCAGGGGCTGATGGACGAGGCCATCGACGCGCTCGACGGCACCCACTTCGAACTCGCCGAGCGGGTGCGGCGCGTGGAGTCGTGCATCGCCCCGCCCGGCGGCGCCGCGGCCCCCTACTACACGCCGCCGTCCGCCGACTTCTCGCGGCCGGGCCGCACCTGGCTGCCGACCATGGGACAGACCCGCTTCCCGGCGTACGACCTCGTCTCGACCTGGTACCACGAAGGCGTCCCCGGCCACCACCTGCAACTCGCCCAGTGGGCGCACGTCGCCGACAACCTCTCGCGCTACCAGGCGACGGTGGGCATCGTCAGCGCCAACGCCGAGGGCTGGGCCCTGTACGCGGAACGCCTGATGGACGAACTCGGCTTCCTCACCGACCCGGAGCGGCGGCTGGGCTACCTGGACGCGCAGATGATGCGGGCGGTCCGCGTCATCATCGACATCGGCATGCACCTGGAGCTGGACATCCCGGCCGACTCGCCCTTCCACCCCGGTGAGCGCTGGACGCCGGAGCTGGCACAGGAGTTCTTCGGCGCGCACAGCAGCCGTCCGCGGGACTTCGTGGCGAGCGAGCTGATCCGCTATCTGTCGATGCCCGGCCAGGCGATCGGCTACAAGCTGGGCGAGCGGGCCTGGCTGCTCGGCCGCGAGAACGCCAGGAAGCGGCACGGCGACGCGTTCGACGCGAAGGCCTGGCACATGGCGGCCCTGTCCCAGGGGTCGCTGGGGCTGGACGATCTGGTGGACGAACTCTCGCAGCTGTGAACCAGCCGGGGCGGGTGACCGGACTCCGGTCGCCCGCCCCGAACCACGAGCGGCCGCCCCCCGACCCGCGGCGCCCTCCCCGACCCGCGGCGCGCGGCCCCAGATCGAGCGCCCGCCCCGACCCGCGGCGCGCGGCCCGAGGTCGACCGCCCGCCCCGACCGGGAGCGGCCCACACGACTTCGGTCGCCCGCCCCCGCGCCCGTCCGCGGTGCGTCAGCAACCGCAGTCGCCTCCCTCCGCCGGCGCCGTCAGCGGGTCTGCGGCCCGGCGGTCCTCGCCCTGCCACGTCTCGTAGGCGAAGCCCTCGCGCGCCCAGTACTCGAAGCCGCCGAGCATCTCCTTGACCCGGTAGCCGAGTTCGGCGAGGGCGAGGGCGGCGCGGGTGCCGCCGTTGCAGCCCGGGCCCCAGCAGTAGGTGACCACCGGGACGGACCTGTCGAGCAGTGCCTCGGCCTGCTCGGGGATCAGAGCGGTCGGCAGGTGCACCGCGCCGGGAATGTGCCCCTGGTCCCAGGCCTCGGTGGAGCGGGAGTCGAGCAGGACGAAGCCGGGGTCGCCGCCGGCCGCCAGCGCGGCGGCGACGTCGGACACGTCGGCGTGGAAGGCGAGGCTCGCCCGGAAGTGGGCGGCGGCCTCCGCCGGAGGGGCCGGCGGGACCCGCAGCACCGGGTGGGCGGCGAGTGATGTGGTGCCGGCGGCGGTGGGTGCGGCGGTCATCGTGGAGTCCTTCCATGGGCGGTCTCGGCACCTGGAAATCTACGACCGAAGATCACCTCCATGAAGCGGCGATCCACGGCGCACCTCTTGATCGGCCGGGGATTCCCCTGGTATCCATCGCCCATGACCGCGTTTTCCCCGGACGCCACCGACTGGCGCATTCTCGACGTCCTCCAGCGGGACGGGCGGGCCAGCTTCGCCGAGCTGGCGCGGGCGGTGTCGATGTCCCCGAGCGCGGTCACCGAACGGGTGCGCCGCTTGGAGGAGGCGGGCGTCATCCAGGGGTACGCGGCCGTGGTCGACCCGGAGCGGCTGGGGATGTCGATCCTGGCCTTCGTCCGGCTCCGCTACCCCAACGGCAACTACAAGCCCTTCCACGACCTGGTCGCCGCCACCCCCGAGATCCTGGAGGCGCACCATGTGACGGGCGACGACTGCTTCGTCATCAAGGTCGCCGCGCGCTCCATGCGCCACCTGGAGGAGGTGTCCGGCAGGATCGGCACGCTGGGCTCGGTGACCACGAGCATCGTGTACTCCTCGCCCCTGCCCCGCCGCCCTCTGGGCCGCTGAGGGCAGAGCGGCGGCGGGCGGGGTCAGGCCACTCCGCGCTGCCGCACCGTCGAGCCCGACCGGCCCTTGACGACCTCCAGCTGGGCGTGGACCCGGCGGCGCAGGTCGGCGACATGGCTGACGATGCCGACACTGCGGTCGCGTTCGCGCAGGGAGTCCAGGACGTCCAGGACCTCGTCCAGGGTCTGGTCGTCCAGGCTGCCGAAGCCCTCGTCGATGAAGAGGGTGTCCAGCCGGACGCCGCCGGCCTCGTCGGTGACGACGTCGGCGAGTCCGAGGGCGAGGGCGAGCGAGGCGAAGAACGTCTCCCCGCCCGACAGGGTCGCCGTGTCCCGCTCGCGCCCCGTCCACGCGTCGACGACGTGCAGCCCGAGGCCGCTGCGGCCTCGTCCGGCCCGGTCGTCGGAGTGGACCAGGGTGTAGCGGCCGGACGACATGCGCTGCAACCGTGCGGTCGCGGCGGCGGCCACCTGTTCCAGGCGGGCGGCGAGGACGTAGGACTCCAGGCGCATCTTGCGCTCGTTGTCGGCCGAGGTCCCCGCGGTGAGCGCGGCGAGCCGGGCCACGCGGTCGTACTCCTGGCGCAGGGGTGCCAGGCGGCGTACGCCGGTGGCCGTGCGGGCGGACAGCCGGTCGAGTTCGGCGCAGCGCCGGGCGGCGGCGTCCCGGGCGGAGGAGGCCTGGCGCAGCCGCAGGCCCGCGGCGGCCGCGGCGGTCTCCGCCGCCGCGGGGTCGGCGGTCTCGCGCCCGGCCGCGGCCACGGTGTCGGCCTCGGCGAGGACAGCGCGGACGGCGGCCTCCTCGGCGTGCCGGGCGTCCAGGCGGTGCTGGAGTTCGCGGTGGGCGCCGTCGTCGAGGAGCGCGGCGACCGCGGCCCGCGGAGTGTCGAAACCGGCGCGGAAGGCGGCCTCGGCGAGCCGCCCGTCGGCGTCCTTGAGCCGTTCGGCGCTCTCCTCGGCGGCCCGCGCGGCCTCCGCGGCGTCGGTGAGGCGCGCCACCTGGCGCTCCAGTTGCGCGGCCCGTGCGGCGACGCTCGCGGCGGCGCCCCTGGCCTCGGCCAGCTCGGCCTCCAGAGTGGCCTGTTCGCGGTCCAGGTTCTCCTTGCGGGTCAGCCGGGCGGCCGACCTGACCTCGGCCTGCCGGCGGTCGGCGAGCCGGCGCTCGTGCTCCTGCTCCGCCCGGCGCAGCTCCTCCCGGGCGGCGTGCAGACCGGAGGCTTGCTGTCGTGCCCGCGTGAGTTCACGCTCCAACGTCTGTACCTCGTCGGCGAGTTGCGCCGTGGGCGCGTCGCCCGCCTCGGCGGTGGCCGCGGCCAGCCGCTCGCGCAGGGCGGCGAGCCGGCGCTCGTGGTCGGTGCGCCGTTCCTCGGCGTCCTGGAGGGCGGCCAGGGCGCGCTCCTCAGCCTCGCGGTCGACGTGTCCGGTGACCCGGCGCGCGGGGGCGGGGTGTTCGGTGGCACCGCAGACGGCGCAGGGCTCGCCGTCGGTGAGGTTCGCGGCGAGCTCGGCGGCGATCCCGTTCAGGCGCTGCTCTTTCAGGTCCAGCCAGTGGTCCTTGGCGCGCAGGGCGCGTTCGGCGGAGTCGAGGGCGCGCCGCTGCGCCTCGTCGGTGTCCCGGAGGAGCTGGTCGCGCAGCCTGGCCGCGCCGAGCCGCGCCTGGGCTCCCTCGCGTCGCACGGAGAGCTGGTCCGCCTGCCCGGCCGCCTCCTGGGCGGCCTCGACACGGGCCTGGAGTCCGGCGCGGGTGTTCTCCCAGCCGGCGAGCCAGGCCTCGGCCTCCTCCAGCATGTCCTCGTCGGCGCGCTCCCGGCGGTCCGCGTCCGCGCGCTCGGCGACGAGCTCGGCCAGGCGCCGCTCGGCGCGGCGGGCCGACTCCAGTCCGCCCAGTTCCTCGGCCGCCCGGCGCGCCGCGGCGGCCAGTCCGGCCGCGCCGGCGTCGGCGAAGGCGCCGGGCAGCAGGGCACGCGCGTGTGCCTCGGCGGCGACGGCCCGCCGGTGCGCGGCGTCGGCGGCCTCCCGCAGCTCCAGTGCCGGTGCCACGGTCTGCGCCTTGCGGCCCCGTTCCATCCGCTCCTGCGTCCGACGGTGCTCCTCGGCCCCTTCCTCGAGGCGTGCGGCGCGCTCCCGCGCCTCGGTGAACCGGCGTTGCAGCCGGGCCAGTTCGCGTGTGTCGCGCAGGGAGCGCTCGGCGGCGGCGTGGGCGGCCTCGGCGGCCGTGAGCCGGCAGTGCGCGACGGTCAGCTGCTCGCGCGCGGCGCTGCGGGCGACGGCGGCGGCGGTCAGCACGGCCCCGGCCAGTCCCGGCTCGCCGGGGGACAGTTCCGGCAGCTCCATGGTGTCGCCGGCGGCCTGCTGCATGCGGTGGGCGTCGGCCAGCAGTGCGGCGTCGCCCTCGCGCACCTGGGCCTCGGTGGCCCGCCTGCGCTCGGCGAGGCGCTTTTCCACCTCGGCGAAGCGGTGGGTGTCGAACAGGCGGCCGAGCAGCTTGCCGCGGGCCTCGGCGTCGGCGCGCAGGAAGCGGGCGAAGTCGCCCTGCGGCAACAGCACGACCTGACAGAACTGTTCGCGGCTCATGCCGAGCAGCTGGGTGATCTCCTCGCCTATCTCCTGGTGGGAGCGGCTGAGGTCCTTCCAGGCGCCGGTCGTCGCGTCGTACTCGCGCAGCCAGGTCTGCGCCTTGTCGACGGTGGTGCCGGTGCCGCGCCGCTTGGGGCGGGCCCAGGGCGGCTGCCGGGTGATCTCCAGGCGGCGTCCGGCGACGGTGAGGTCGAGGGTGACCTCGGTTCGGGTGTCCGCGGCGGCGTGGTCGCTGCGCAGGGTGATCCCCTGCCCGCTGCCCTGCCGTGCGCCGGGCACCGAGCCGTACAGGGCGTAGCACACGGCGTCCAGGACGGACGTCTTGCCGGCCCCGGTCGGTCCGTGCAGCAGGAACAGTCCGGCGGCCGACAGGGCGTCGAAGTCGATGCTCTGGGTGCCCCCGAACGGTCCGAAGGCGGTGATGCCGAGCCGGTGCAGCCTCACCTCGCCTCCCCCCTGTGGTCCGTCCGACGGTCTCCGCCGTGATCCCGCGGCCTCACCGCGCCACCTCTCGTTCCGCCTCGTCGGCACGCACGGCGTCGAAGGCCTCGCGCAGGACGGCCCGCTCGTGCGCGTCGGGTCCCGCGCCGCGCACATGGGCGACGAAGTCCTCGGCGATCTGCTGGTCGCCGCGGTCCGCGAGCCGGCGGGCGTAGGACACGTCCGGGTCGTCCGGGGCGCGCTCGGGGTCGAAGACCAGGCTGAGGGTGTGCGGGAAGCGCTCGGTGAGGCGGGCCATCGGGTCGGCCGGGCGGACCGGGTCGGTGAGCGTGGCCTCGACCCAGGCGTCCTGGTGGCGGGCGAGGCCGGGGTCGGCGAGCAGTTCCTCCAGCGTGCCCCGGATCCGGGCCAGCGGGCGCGGGACCGGGCAGCCGACCCGCTCGGCGCCGACCCGGCCGTCGGCGTCGAGGTCGACGAGCCACATGCTCTTGGGGTGGTCGGCCTCCGAGAAGGAGTACGGCAGCGGGGAGCCGGAGTAGCGCACGCGCTCGGTGATGGTCTGGCAGCCGTGCAGATGCCCCAGGGCTGCGTAGTCGACGCCGTCGAAGACGCCCGCGGGGACGGCGGCCACCCCGCCCACGGTGATGTCGCGCTCGCTGTCGCTGGCCTCGCCGCCGGTCACGAAGGCGTGCGCGAGGACGACGGATCGGGTGCCGGGCGCGCGCGTGGCGAGGTCGGCGCGGACCCGGTCCATGGCGGCGGCGAGCACGGCCTCGTGCCCCGCCTTCTCGACCCCGAACTGGTCCTTGACCAGGGCCGGTTCCAGATACGGCAGGCCGTAGAAGGCGACCTCGCCGTGGGCGTCGGCCAGCACCACCGGCGTGGCGCACGCCGCGGGCTCGGTCCGCAGATGGATGCCCGCGCGGTCGATGAGCCCCGCGCCGACGCCGAGCCGGCGCGCGGAGTCGTGGTTGCCGGAGATCATCACCGTGGGCACACCGAGGGTGGCGAGACGGTGCAGGGCGTCGTCGAACAGCTCGACGGCGGCCAGCGGGGGCACCGCGCGGTCGTACACGTCTCCCGACACGACCACCGCGTCGACGCCGTGCTCACGCACGGTCGCCACGAGGTGACCGATGAACGCGGCCTGGGCCTCGAGCATGCTCACCCGGTGGAAGGACCGGCCCAGGTGCCAGTCGGACGTGTGCAGCAGCCTCATGATCCCCGAGACTAACGGCAGGGTCCGACAACACGGGCGGTTACTCCCGTATCAGCCGTCATGGGCGGTCAGCTGTGGGACCGTTACTGATGAAATGCCCGTTTCATCACGCATCGCCGTAGGCCTCTCCGCCGAGTTCGAGCCCGGCCGTGCCCGCCGTCGCATCGGCGAGCCATGCCCGGAAGGCGTCCACGTCGGCGTCCGGAAGGGCGATCTCGATCGTGACCGCCTCGCCGTAGCGCACGTCCCGCACCTCCCGCCCGGTCGACCTGAGGTCGTTCTGCACCTTGCCGGCGCGCTGGTGGTCGACGGTCACCGTGGCGAGGCGGAAGCGCCGGCGCGTCAGGGTGCCGAGCACGTCCAGCGCCTCGCCGACGGCTCCGCCGTAGGCGCGGATGAGGCCGCCCGCGCCGAGCTTGACGCCGCCGTAGTAGCGGGTGACGACGGCGACGACGTAGCGCATGTCGCGGCGCAGCAGCATCTGGAGCATGGGCACCCCGGCGGTGCCGCCCGGTTCCCCGTCGTCACTGGCCTTCTGGACGCCGGCGTCGGCGCCGATGACGTAGGCCCAGCAGTTGTGCGTGGCGTCCGCGTGCTCCTTGCGGACCGCCGCGATGAAGTCCTGGGCCTCCTGCTCGGTGGCCGCCGGGGCGAGCGCGCACAGGAAGCGGGAGCGGTTGACCTCGGTCTCGTGCACGCCCGGGCGGGCCACTGTGCGGTACTCGTCCTGCATCCGGCCAGCCTAGGGGGTGTCCCCGGCGCCCAGCGGCCCCCGTCCCGGCCGGTCCGGGAGGCAGGGCCCGGGAGGGCTCCTAGGACCTGCCCTTCGTGCCCCGCGGCACCGTCAGTCCGGTCAGCAGGGCGGTGCCGGGGGCGAGGGCGTGCCACCCGGTGCCGTGCCAGGCGAGCACGGCGATCGCGGAGGTGGGGAACTTCACCCGGAGCCGTTCCAGCGTGTCGTCCAGGCCCTCCCCGGCGAGATGGAGGACCAGTTCCTCCAGGCTTGGGTTGTGCCCGATCAGCAGCAGTGTCTCCACCTGCGGCGGTGTCTCGCGCACGGCCTGCAACAGGGTGGGGACGTCGGCGGCGTACAGCCGCGGGTCGAGGCGCACCGGCGGTGGGGTGCCCCATTCTGCGGAGGCCAGTTCCCAGGTCCGGCGGGCGCGCAGGGCCGTGGAGCACAGCGCGAGGTCCGGCAGGCAGTCGGACTCGGCGAGCGCGCGGCCCGCGGCGGGGGCGTCCCGGCGGCCGCGCGGCGCGAGCGGGCGGTCGTGGTCGGCGACGCCCTCGGGCCGGGCGGACTTGGCGTGCCGCAGGACCACCAGACGGCGCAGCGGGCCGGCTCCCGAGCGCGTGCTCACGGCGCGCGCCCGACGTCGCGGGTGAGGTCCAGGCCGAGCAGGCGGTCCGCGTAGGCGTACGTCTCGAAGCGGGCGCCGTCCGCCAGGTCCGGCCGGGTCTCGACCCACTCCAGCACCCGGAGCGTCGCGGGGACGTCCAGGTCGTCCTCCCAGCTTCCGCGCAGCCGTCCGCGCACGTCGTCGGGGATGGGCCGCGAGGGCTGCCGGGCCCAGTGGGCGACCGCGCCGCGCCAGTGGGCGAGCGTCCGGGCGGCCTCGTCCAACGCGTCGGCATCGAGCCGCAGGGGCAGGGTGCGGCGGCGGGCGAGCAGGGCGAGACGCCAGGTGGCGGGGTCCGCGTCGGCCGCCGGGGTGAGGGGAACGGCCGCGTCGACGGGTGCGACGGCGAGCCGGACGCCCTCGGGTGCGGTCTCGTCGGCCTCACCGGCCACGTGCACGACCTGGGCCTCGCCCAGGGCCGCGCCCAGCCCGCGGCTGTCCTCGAAGGGCCGGATGCCGAGGGCCGCGGCGGCCGCCCGCAGCTCCGCCTGCTCGCGCTCGCCGGTCAGCAGGGCCCACACCGGTGTGCCGCCCACCTCCAGGGCACGGACGAGCAGGTCGGCGACGAGGAGCACCCGCAGCCCGGAGGCGTCGAAGCCGGACGCGTGCACCTCGATGCGGGTCAGGCCACGGCGAGCGGGGGCGGCGTCCATGGGCTCGCCGGTTCGGGCGTCGATGATGCGCAGCACGGCCCGAGCGTAGGCCCCCGACCGGCCGCGCGCAGGCCTGCGGCCCACATTCCGGACAGAGTGCCGCGTCCGGCCGATCGGGGAATCGACCGACCAGGGGCACTGTTGGCGCAGTCGGCAACGTTCCCCGAGACGCGAGGAGACCTGTGGTGTACGGCGATGCGGCGACGGTCCGGAAGATCCTGACCGAACTCGGTGACACCTGGGCCGTGGTGGGCCTGTCCAACAACCGTGACCGCGCCGCGTACGGCGTGGCGCAGGTGCTCCAGCGGTTCGGCAAGAAGGTCGTCCCGGTGCACCCCAAGGCGGAGACCGTGCACGGCGAGCAGGGCTACGCCTCCCTCGCGGACATCCCCTTCGAGGTGGACGTGGTGGACGTCTTCGTCAACAGCGACCTGGCCGGCCCGGTCGCGGACGAGGCGGTCGCCAAGGGCGCGAAGGCGGTGTGGTTCCAGCTCGGCGTCGTCGACGAGGCCGCCTACCAACGGACCCGGGCCGCGGGCCTGGAGATGGTCATGGATCGCTGCCCGGCGATCGAAATTCCGCGTCTGAACTAGTGTGTGACAAGCTCTTCCGATATTTCGCAACTGAATAGCAACATTCTGCGATGGCCGTTGACCTGGGTAAAGGGCGCACCAAAGAAGCACCCTTGGAAGAGTCAAATTTAGGGCGACGGCCTTCTGTGGAGGGGGCCCGCATTCCTACTCTGAGCCGCCGTCGGGCGTTAATTCGGTGTTCAGATAGTGAAAGGCCCCTTGACATGGCGAAACTCGACCATGTAACCGCCGACGTCACCCGGGACCAGACCGGTCTCCGGCGTGACGTCGGTCTGATCGGTCTGATGTGGGCCTCGGTCGGTTCCATCATCGGCTCCGGCTGGCTCTACGGCGCCGAGAAGGCCGTCGTGATGGCCGGCCCCGCCGCGATCGTCTCCTGGCTGATCGGCACCGTGGCGATCGTGCTGCTGGCGCTCGTGCACGCGGAGCTCGGCGGCATGTTCCCGGTGGCGGGCGGCACGGCCCGCTACCCGCACTACGCCTTCGGCGGCCTGGCCGGCATGTCCTTCGGCTGGTTCTCCTGGCTCCAGGCGGCCACCGTGGCCCCGATCGAGGTCGAGGCGATGATCGGCTACGCCGGTCACTGGCACTTCGCCCAGGGCCTCCAGCACACCGACGGCACCCTGACGACGAGCGGTTTCATCGTCGCCGTCGTGCTGATGGCCGTGTTCGTCGTGGTCAACTTCCTGGGTGTGCGCGTACTGGCGCACACCAACAGCGCGGCCACCTGGTGGAAGATCGCCGTGCCGCTGGCCACGATCTTCATCATCGCGGTGGGCAACTTCCACCCGCACAACTTCACCGCCCAGGGCTTCGCCCCGTTCGGCGCCAAGGGCGTGCTGGGCGCCATCAGCTCCAGCGGCATCATCTTCGCCCTGCTGGGCTTCGAGCAGGCGATCCAGCTGGCCGGTGAGAGCCGCAACCCCAAGCGCGACCTGCCACGCGCCACCCTCGGCTCGGTCGCCATCGGCGCGACCATCTACGTCCTGCTCCAGGTCGTGTTCATCGGCGCGCTGCCGCTCGACTCCTTCGCACACGGCTGGGCCAAGCTGGACTTCCCCGGCATCAGCGGCCCCTGGGCGGGCGTGGCCACGCTGGTGGGCCTCGGCTGGCTGAGCGTCGTGCTCTACATCGACGCCGTCATCTCCCCCGGCGGCACCGGCCTGATCTACGTCACCGCCACCTCCCGGGTCTCCTACGGCCTGGCGAAGAACGGCTACGCGCCCAAGCTCTTCGAGCGGATCGACGCGCGCGGTGTGCCGTGGTTCGGCCTCGCCATCTCCTTCGTGACCGGCGTGGTCTGCTTCCTGCCCTTCCCCAGCTGGCAGGAGCTGGTCGGCTTCATCACCTCGGCGAGCGTGCTGATGTACGCCGGCGCCCCGCTGGCCTACGGCGTGTTCGCCGACCGGCTGCCGCACCACGAGCGGCCCTACCGCCTGCCCGCGGGCAAGGTGATCTCGCCGCTGTCCTTCGTGGTCGCCAACCTCATCATCTACTGGGCCGGCTGGGACACGCTGTGGCGGCTCGGCATCGCGATCGTCCTCGGCTACCTGCTGCTCGGCGGCTACGCCTGGTACGCCACCAACAAGCAGCTCCCCGACGCGCCCCGGCTGGACTTCAAGGCCGCCCAGTGGCTGCCCGGCTACCTGCTCGGCATGGGCCTGATCTCGTGGCAGGGCGGCTTCGGCGGCCAGGGTCACATCGGGCTGTGGTGGGACATGGCCGTCGTCGCGGCCTTCTCGCTGGGCGTCTACTACTGGGCGAAGGCCACCGCGTCCCGGTCCGAGGAGATCGAGCGCAGCATCGAGGAGGTCGTGGTCACCGACGCGCCCGCGCACTGATCACGGTCACACCCCGGCCCCTCGCCCGTACGGTGTCCCGTCGGCCGCGCCCCCACCACCGGGGCGCGTCTGACGGGACACCGTCATAATGCCCGGGTGACTCAGCCTTCCCCCCACCCCGACTCCCCTGCCCGCGAACGCTTTCCGGTCGTCATCGTCGGCGCCGGACCGGCGGGTCTCACCGTCGGCAACATCCTGCGGGCCGCCTCCGTCGACTGCCTGGTCCTGGAGACGGAGTCCCGGCGGTTCATCGAACAGCGGCCCCGCGCGGGGGTCCTGGAGGAGTGGGCCGTACGCGGTCTGGAACGCCGTGGCCTGGCCGCGAGCCTGCTGGAGCGGGCCGGACGGCACACCGCTTGCGAGTTCCGCTTCGACGGTGCCGGCCACCGCTTCCCGTACACGGACCTGACGGGCCATCACCACTTCGTGTATCCGCAGCCGCTGCTCGTGACGGACCTTGTGCGCGAGTACGCCGACGTCCGGGGCGGCGACATCCGCTTCGGCGTGCGGGAGGTGACGCTGCACGACACCGACTCGGAGCGGCCGTCGGTGTCGTACCTCTGCCCCGAGACGGGGCGACGACGGGTGATCCACTGCGACTTCGTCGCCGGATGCGACGGAGCCCGCGGGGTGAGCCGGTCCGCGCTCGTGCCGCAGCGGGCCCGGATCGCCCGGCACGACTACGGCATCGGCTGGCTGGCGCTGCTCGCCGAGGCCCCGCCGTCCTCCGACTGCGTGCTCTTCGGCGTCCACCCGCGCGGCTTCGCCGGGCACATGCCCCGCAGCGCGGACGTGACCCGCTACTACCTTCAGTGCCCGCCCGGCGACGACCCGCGGAACTGGCCGCACGAGCGCGTCTGGGCCGAGCTGCGGCAGCGGCTCGCCGCGGCGGAAGCCCCGCCGCTCACGGAGGGCCGGCTGCTGGAGCAGCGGGTGCTCGACATGCACGACTACGTCGTGGAGCCGATGGCCTCCGGGCGGCTGTTCCTGGCCGGTGACGCGGCGCATCTGACGGCGCCCATCGCGGCGAAGGGCATGAACCTCGCCCTGCACGACGCCTTCCTGCTCGGGGACGCACTCGCCGCGTACGTCACCCGGGGCGACGAGGGCGGCCTGGCCGGCTACTCGGCGGCGTGCCTGCGGCGCGTGTGGGACTACCAGGAATTCTCCCAGTGGCTCTCCGACGTCTACCACGGCACCGCGTCGGGCGATCCGTTCCACGCGGGCACCACGCTCGCCCGGCTGCGCCGTCTGTTCACGTCGCCGGCCGCGGCGGCCGCCTTCGCCGAGCAGTACCTCGGCACGGCGGGCCACTTCTGAGGACGGAGCCCAGGGCCGAACGCCCGCCGACGGCCCCCGGTCGCCGGTGGCTGGTCGTCTGCCGTCTGCCGTCTGCCGTCTGCCGTCTGCCGTCGGTCGCGGGTCAGTCGTGGAGCGGCCGGTCGCCGAGTCGGTGGTCGGCCACGTTCAGCGCCTCGGCGACCAGGCGGCGCAGATGGCCGTCGCGCAGGGAGTAGATCACCCGGCGGCCCTCCTTGCGGGTGGCCACCAGCCCGGCCAGCCGCAGCCGCGCCAGGTGCTGGCTGACGGCGGGGCGGGCCGCGCCGCACGCCTCGGTCAGCGTGGTGACATCGGCCTCGCCCGAGGTCAGCGCGTGCAGCAGGGCGAGCCGCGTGCGGTCCCCGAGCAGGGCGAGCAGTTCGGCGGCGAGCGCGATCTGCTCCTCGCCCGGGGTGCGCGGGTGCGCATGGTGCGCAGGTGATAGGTGCATGCGTGCGCTCATACGCACATAATGGCGTCGTGGACGCCTGGCGTCCACCTCCCGCGCACCGGAAGGGGAACGACGTGAGCGACCGGCACCACCCCCACGACCACGGACACGGCGACCACCACGGCCGCGACCACGGCGACCACCACAGTCGCGACCACGACCACAGCCATGGTCATGCGCACCCGCACCCGCACCCCCGCTCCGACCCGTCGGCGTCCCTCCGGCACCGCCTGCGGCATCTCCTCACCCCCCACTCCCACGAGACCGCGGACAAGCTCGACTCCGCGCTGGAGTCCTCGGCGCGCGGCATGCGGGCCCTGTGGGTCTCGCTGGCCGTGCTGGGGGCGACCGCGCTCGTCCAGGCGCTGGTGGTGGTGGGTTCCGGGTCGGTCGCCCTGCTCGGCGACACGGTGCACAACGCGGCCGACGCCCTGACCGCCGTGCCGCTGGGCATCGCCTTCGTGCTGGGCCGCAGGGCGGCGACCCGCCGCTTCACCTACGGCTACGGGCGCGCGGAGGACCTGGCCGGTCTGGTGATCGTGCTGACGATCGCGGCGTCGGCGGTGTTCGCGGCATGGGCGGCGGTCGAACGGCTCGTCGATCCGCGTCCCGTGCAGCACCTCCCGGCGGTGGCCGCGGCGGCCCTGGTCGGGTTCGCGGGCAACGAGTGGGTGGCCCGGTACCGGATCCGGGTGGGCCGGGCGATCGGCTCGGCCGCGCTCGTCGCCGACGGGATGCACGCGCGTACGGACGGCTTCACCTCGCTCGCCGTGCTGCTGGGCGCGGGCGGCGCGGCGCTGGGGTGGCGGTCGGCCGACCCGATCGTGGGGCTGGCGATCACGGCGGCGATCGCGCTGGTGCTGCGCGACGCGGCGCGCGAGGTGTTCCGGCGGATGATGGACGCCGTCGACCCGGCCCTCGTGGACCGGGCCGAGCGGGCCCTGCGCCAGGTGCCCGGGGTGCACGCCGTGGGCGAGTTGCGGCTGCGCTGGATCGGGCACCGGCTGCGGGCGGAGGTCGCGGTGGTGGTGGACGGCGAGGCGACGCTGCGCCAGGCCCACGCGGTCGCCGTCGACGCCGAACACGCCCTGCTGCACACCGTGCCCGGGCTCACCGCGGCCCTGGTCCACGCCGACCCCGCCCCCAGCCCCGGCGCATCCGACCCCCACCTGACCCTCGCCCACCACGCATCGCCCTGAGCGAGCGTGGTTCGGACCCTGATCAGACGTCAGATGCCCAGGCCGTCCAGCACCACCGCGCCCGGGAGTTCCGCGAAGGCCTTGCCCGGGACGAGGAGCTTGCCGCGGCGGCGGCCGCTGCCGACCAGGACGTACGGGAGGTCGACGACGGCGGAGTCGACCAGTACCGGCCAGCTCTCGGGCAGCCCGATCGGGGTGATGCCGCCGTACTCCATGCCGGTCTCCCCCGTGGCCACGTCCATCGACGCGAACGAGGCCTTGCGGGCGTCGAGATGGCGGCGTACGACACCGTTGACGTCGACACGGGTCGTCGACAGGGCCACACACGCGGCCAGCCGGCTCTCGCCGCCGCGCTTGCCGGCCACCACCACACAGTTCGCGGACCGCTCCAGCAGGTCCTGGCCGTAGTGCTCGACGAATACCGCGGTGTCGGCCCACCGCGGGTCGGTCTCGACGTAGACGATCTGGTCGGCGGGGACGCTGCCGCGCCAGTGGCGCAGGGCGTCGGCGACCGGGCGGACCAGGTCGTCGAGGCAGTCGGGCACGGCGGTGGCCCGGTCGAAGTCTCCGATGGGTGCGCGCATGACCGCACCGTAACAGCCGCCCGGTGCGCGCCGCCGGGGCGTCTCAGTGCACGGGCGGCACCGACACCGCCATCACCATCTCCATGGGCACCGGCCCCTCGTTGGCGTACGTGTGCGGCGTGTTGGCCTCGAAGGAGGCGCTCGCACCCTCGGGCACGCGGTACTCCGTCCCGTCCACGGTGAGCGTCAGTTCCCCCGCCGTGACGTGGACCAGTTCGACCGTTCCGCCCGGGTGCGGGTCGGAGGCGCTGCACTCTCCCGGCATCAGGCGCCACTCCCACATCTCCAGCGGCCCAGGCGCCTCGACGCCCGCCAGCAGCCGGTTGTAGCTGCCGGCGTCGGTGTGCCAGAGGCGGACGGCCTGCTCGGCGGGGACGATGCGGACCTTCGGGCCCTGCTCGTAGTCGAGCAGGGTGGTGATGCTGATGCCGAGCGCGTCACCGATCTTGACGACGGTGCCGAGGCTGGGATTGGTGCGGGCCTGCTCGATCTGGATGAGCATGCCGCGGCTGACTCCCGCGCGGGCGGCGAGCGTGTCCAGCGTGAAGCCGCGCTCGGTGCGCCAGCGCTTGACGTTGCGCGCCAGGGACTGGGTCAGCAGTTCGAGGTCCGACACATTCCGTCCAATATTCTTGATGACATAGTTCACTTCACTGAACTACGGTGGGGTGCACCCGATCGTTCACCGAACTGTACTGCGAGGCGTCCCGTGACAGCATTCTTCGCCCTGGCCACCAGCCTCCTGTGGGGCCTGGCCGACTTCGGCGGCGGACTGCTCACGCGGCGCAACCCGGCGCTGACGGTCGTCGTGGTCTCCCAGGCGATCGCCGCGGCGGTGCTGGGCGCGATCGTGGTGGCCACCGGGGGCTGGAGCGAGGCCGGGCCGCGGCTGTGGTTCGCCTTCGCCGCGGGCCTGGTCGGGCCGGTGGCGATGCTCTCCTTCTACAAGGCGCTCGCACTCGGCCCGATGGGCGTGGTCTCCCCGCTCGCGACCCTGAGCGTGGCCGTCCCCATCGGGGTCGGACTGGTGCTCGGCGAACGGCCGGGACTGCTCCAGGCCGCGGGCATCGCGGTCGCCGTCACCGGTGTGGTCCTCGCGGGCGGGCCGCAGACGAGGGGCGCCGCCGTGCAGCGGCGGACGATCTGGCTGACCCTCGTCGCCGCCCTCGGCTTCGGCACGGTGTTCGCCCTGATCGCCGAGGCGTCGACCACGGTCACCGGGCTCTTCCTCGCGCTGTTCGTGCAGCGGGTGACCAACGTGGCCACGGGCGGGGTCGCCCTGTACGTCTCCGCACGGCGGGGCGGGGCCGTGCTGCCGGAGGCCGGATTCCCCTGGGGCGCGCTGCCGGCCCTCGCCTTCGTCGGACTCGCGGACGTGGCCGCCAACGGCACGTACTCGGTCGCCGCCCAGCACGGGCCGGTCACCGTGGCCGCCGTGCTCGCCTCCCTGTACCCGGTGGTGACCGCGCTGGCCGCGCGCGGCTTCCTCAGCGAACGGCTGCGGGCCGTCCAGGCGGCCGGAGCGGGGCTGGCGCTGGTGGGAACGCTGCTGCTGGCGACGGGATGAGGGACCGGCTACGGACCACCGGCTGAAGGGCCGGACACCGCCTCAGGAGCGCGCGGCCGGGGAACCGGAGTCCTCCGCATCGCCCAGCCGCGCGAGCCCGGCCACGCTCTCCGCGTCCAGGTCCGCCAGTGCCACCAGCTGCTCCGGGGTGACATCGTCCGGTATCGGCACCGGTGCCGGTGTCCGCAGCGGCGGCTGCCAGCCCCCGGCGGGCGTCCACCGGCGTACGACCCGGGCGGGCGCGCCGGCGACCACGGCGTGGTCGGGCACCTCGCCGCGCACCACCGCACCGGCCGCGACCACCACGTTCCGCCCGATCCGCGCCCCGGGCAGGATCACCGCCCCGGTGCCGATCCAGCACCCGGGCCCGATCTCCACCGGCTCCATCCGCGGCCACTGCTTGCCGATGGGCTGGTGCGGATCATCGTAGGAGTGGTTCGTCGAGGTCACGTACACATACGGCCCGAAGTAGCAGTCGCTGCCGATGGTGACCGTCGTGTCGGCGATGACATGACTGCCGCGGCCGAGCACGACTCCGTCGCCGATGCGCAGGATCGGGTCGGGGCCGAGGTCGAGGTCGGGCATCAGTCCGGCCGTCAGCGTGACCTGCTCGCCGACGATGCAGTGCGCGCCGAGATGGATCCACGGTTCACCGAAGACCGTGCCGAGCGGGAACGCCAGTCTGGTACCTGTTCCCATCGCGCCGAAGCGGAAGCGCCCGGGGTGTTCCGCCGTGACGGAGCCCGTGCTCTGCACCCAGGCCCAGCCCGCGTGGACGGCGCGCTGCGCGAGGCGGCGCCGCCATGATGAGAACGTGTTCTTGCGCTTGGGCACCCGCTCACCGTACTCAGGCCGTGCCGCCCCCATGAGACCGGACGCCTGTGATCTTCACCCCACCGGATGACGTACGGTGCGGGGTGTCGACGACAAGGAGAGGGCGATGACGCACAAGGCGCTGATCACGGGCATCGGGGGCAAGGAGCCGAAGATCGACGGGGAGGCGTTCGTGGCGCCCACGGCCTCGGTGATCGGGGACGTGACGGTGGAGGCCGGGGCGAGCGTCTGGTACGGCGCGGTGGTCCGGGGCGACGTCGAGCGGATCCTCGTCGGCGAGCGGAGCAACATCCAGGACAACTGCACCCTGCACGCGGACCCCGGTTTCCCGGTGACCATCGGCGAGCGGGTGTCCGTCGGCCACAACGCGGTCGTCCACGGGGCGACGGTGGGGGACGACTGCCTGATCGGCATGGGGGCGACCGTGCTGAACGGCGCGGTCGTCGGAGCGGGATCGCTCGTCGCCGCCCAGGCCCTGGTGCCGCAGGGCATGGTGGTGCCGCCGGGTTCGCTGGTGGCAGGGGTGCCGGCGAAGGTGCGGCGGGAACTGACCGAGGAGGAGCGCCAGGGCCTCACGCTCAACGGCACGATGTACGCGGAGCTGGCGAAGGCCCACCGAGACGTGCAGGAGTAGCGCACGGACGCACCCGCGCAGCCGGTGCACGACCGGCCCGCTCGCCGGTCACTCGGCGGCGCCCACGGTCTCCACCTCGGCCTCCCGCGCGGCACCCTGCGCCTTCTTCGCCTTGCGCCTGAGCACCAGCATCGACCCCAGCCCGAT
The DNA here is from genome assembly GCF_040628575.1 of Streptomyces sp. NPDC006393. NCBI lineage: Bacteria > Bacillati > Actinomycetota > Actinomycetes > Kitasatosporales > Streptomycetaceae > Streptomyces > Streptomyces sp. NPDC006393. The sequence goes on along the minus strand of NZ_JBEXZD010000003.1, from coordinate 62,174 downwards.
GAGCACGGCCACCACCAGGCCGAGCCAGGAGAACTTCTTCAGCCAGGACTCGGCGACGACACCGACGTAGTAGATGACGGCCGTGGTGCCGCCCGCCCAGCAGATGCCGCCGAGCACGTTGGCGGTGAGGAACTTCCAGTACGGCATCCGCAGCACGCCCGCGAGCGGGCCGGCGAAGATGCGCAGCAGGGCGACGAAACGGCCGAAGAAGACGGCCCACATGCCCCACTTCTCGAAGGAGCGTTCGGCCGTGGCGACGTGTCCCTCGCTGAAGTGCTTGGGGAACTTCCTGCCCAGCCAGGCGATCAGCGGTCGGCCGCCCTTGCGGCCGATGGCGTAGCCGATGGAGTCGCCCACGACCGCGCCGGCGGTGGCGCAGGCGCCCAGCACGACGGGGTTGACACCGGTGTGCTGCGAGGACATCAGGGCCGCCGAGACCAGGATGATCTCGCCGGGCAGGGGGATGCCCAGGCTCTCCAGCCCGATGACCAGGGCCACCACGGCGTAGACGGCGCCTGCGGGCACCGAGTCGAGCCACTCCTGGACGTGCACCGCCGGTTCCTCCCCGTTTCGCGTCCGTGTGTTCCCGGGCGCGCCGCGAAGAAGCGCCCCCGGGAAGCCTACCGGTTCGGCACCGAAGGGTGGTGTGCCATGGTTCGCCCGGAGTTCTCCGAGGCGGACGCGGACGGGGTCCCGCCGGCGACCGCGTCCGTGCGGGCGGTCTCGCCGGGCGCTCCCCAGGTGACCCGGGGGACGGGGGCGACCCGGTCGGCGGTCCAGCCCTTCGCCGCCAGGACGGTGGCGAGCAGGACGAGGGAGGCGAGTCCGACGGCCACGGCCAGGGCCGTGCGGTGCCGGTTCGCGTGCCCATGCCCGCGCCGTGGGCCCGTACCTCCGAGGAACGGGCCGCCGCGGACACCGGTGGCGGTCCGGGCGATGCCTCGACGTCCGCCGCGGGCGAGGCCGGCCGGCCCGGACGCACGGTGGGCTCCTGGAGCCGGGGCGGCAGCGGTGACCGGGCCGGCCGCGGTGGCCGCGGCGCGGGCCGGACGGGAGTCCAGATAGCGGCGGGCGCCCCAGCCGAGCACGGCCTCGGCGAGCAGGACGCGCAGGCCGCCGTCGAAGTGACCGAGTTGTTCGGCCGCGTGACGGCAGTGCGCACAGGCGCGCAGGTGCTGCCGGACATCGGGCAGCAGCGTCCCGCCACGACGCAGAGGAACGTCGAGAAGACGGTTGTAGTAGCGGCATTCACCGCTCGGCGCGAGGTCCCGGTGCGCACGCACACAACCGGCCCGGAATTGCTCCCGTGCCTGCTCCAGCGTGCCGGCCGCGCCATCGGCGTCCATCGCCAGCAGACCCGACGGTATGGTTATGGGTTCGGCCTCGACCTCGGTGTGCCACAACAGGCATTGGAAAGCGCCGGGAAGTGCTTGGAAAGCCCTTTCCGCCAGCAGCCGCTTTTCGGACGTCATGGACGTCACCGCACGAAGACCGCGGCCTCCCGAAGGTCTGCTCAGTTCCGGCAGTACGGCGCACGCCGCCTCGTCGGCGGCCCATTCCCGGACGGTTTCCCGGGCGGCGACGAGGAGTTGCGGGCGCAGGGCGCCGCCGACCGCGCCGGCGGTCAGCCGGCGCAGCACCTGCCGGAAGGCGGCGGTGGCCACCATGGCCGCCGAATCGCCCGGCGCCGCAAGGCAGATGGCGGCGTAGTCGTAGGTCGCCCGCCAGTGCCGGGCCAGCAGCAGCGCGACGGCGTGGTGGCCGCCGTCGGGGTCCCGCAGCCGGGCGACGAGATGGCGGTCGGACTCGGTCGTGGCCACACCGGGGTGGGGCGGATAGGGAGGGCGTGGGGGGTGGGGGGCTTGCACTGGACCTTTTCCTTTCAGGCCGCAGGACGGCACGCGGAACGCGTCCAGGGAACGCGGGTGCCGGACGGGTGCGCACCTGACCGGGAAAGGGAGGCCGGTCATCGCCTTTCCCGCAGGGGAGGCTCACCTTCGCACACGCTACTCACGGGAAACAAGGAGTTCGAAAGGCCGAAGGGACAATGCCCGGAAATGCCAGGGGAGTTACCGCGAGTATCCGCACCCGCATTCGAAAATTCCCTCGCGCAAGGCCCCGAGATGTGGACGGACAGGGCCGGATGCCACACGAAACCTCCAACTCCGGTCACCCACCTGGCCAGGTGGGAGCCGGAGTGGACGCCTGCGGCGACGCAGCGCCGCTCAGCCGTTCGGCCGCAGGGTCCAGACGACCGTCATCTCGCTGGTGACGGCGCCGTCCTCACGCTGGATCCGCACCGTCACCGGGAACTCGGGGCGCCGGCCCTCGTCGAGTTCGGCGACGACCTCGGCGGCGGGACGGCCGAGGGTCGCGGTGGCCTTGACCGGGCCGAGGGCGATCTTCTTGAACGCGATCTCGGCGTTCACCGGCAGCGGCACCGCCCGCGAGAGCTGGTCGCCGAAGGCGGCGAGGACGATCGCCCCGCTGGCCGACTCGCCGAGCGTGAACATCGCCCCGGCATGCGGTCCGCCGACGTGGTTGCGGTACTCGCCCTGGTCCGGCAGGGACAGCACGGCCCGCTCCGGAGTGGTCTCCAGGTACTCGAGGTTCAGGGTCCGGACCATCGGCACCGTGGCGGCGAGCAACTCGCCGATCGACATCTGATCTGCGCTCATGGCGTCATGTTACTTGCGAGTAGCAGACCTGACCAGAGCGGTCCCGGGACCGCGTCCGCCGATCTGGTACGTCCCTGACAAGGCCCGGTGACCGAATCGTGTCCCCGGCACCATAGGGTTGCTGCCCATGTGGCCAGGACAGCAGCCGCCCGGGGGCGAGCAGAACCCGCAGAACAACCCGTACCAGCAGCCGGGTTACCAGCAGCCGAATCCCTATCAGCAGCCCGGGTACCAACAGCCCAACCCCTACACCCAGCCGCCGCAGCAGCAGCCGCAGTGGGGCGCGCCCACCCCCGTGGGCGGGCCGCAGCCGCCGACCGGCACGGGCGGCGGTGGCGGTGGCGGTGGCAACCGGACGAAGCTCGTCGCGATCATCGCCGCGACGGCCGTGGTGGTGGCGGCGGGGGTGACCGGGTTCCTGGTCCTCGGTGGCGACAAGGACGACAAGGCGGACGGCGGCGGGACCGACGGCAAGGCGAGCCAGTCCGCCTCGGCCTCGGCTTCGGCGTCGACCGGTGCGAGCCCGTCCGACACCACGACGGGCGACAACCCGCGCGGCACTCAGACCGAGAAGCCGGTGATCCCCGGCTGGAAGGTCGTCCTCAATCCCAAGCACGGCACGGCCTTCGACGTCCCGCCCGACTGGAAGGTCGACTCCCCCGGGGTGGTCAGCGGCTTCGAGGACAAGAAGAAGGGTGATGGCTCTCCCTACATCGTGTTCTCCGCGCCCGCCTTCCTGAAGGAGGACTGGTGCACGTCCGACGACGACAAGGACGGCACCAAGGAGACCAGTTCCCTGGCCTCCAGCGGCACCAAGGGTGAGAACGGCGGCAAGGACACCGCCAGCATCGCCCGCGGAGACGCCGCCGCGTTCGCCTTCGGCGGTTACACCAACCAGAGCGACGCCGCCAAGAAGTACCTGAAGATCGGCAAGGCGAAGCCCTACACCACCAAGTCCGGCCTGAAGGGCAGCGTCGCGACCTCGTTCACCGTGGGAGTGCCGAAGACGCACAAGTGCGACACCGACGGCAAGGCGACCAGCTTCGCCTTCAAGAACGCGCAGGGCGACTTCACCTCCTGGACCCTCTACGGTGCCAAGGGCGTCAAGGACGAGCTTGCCGACGCCACCATCCTCAAGATCCTCAGCACCGTCCGGCTGCACGGGGACCCGACCGGCTGACCGGGCGTGGGCCCGGCCCGCGGGCGGGACGGGCGGGTCAGCCGACGCTGAACGTCCCGCCCGGAGGCTCGGGCGAGGGTACGGCGCCCTCGTCCCCGACCGCCGCGGCCGTGCCGATGAACTCCCGCAGGGCGGCGCCGTGTTCGACACGGGCGGGGAAGACGTCGGCGGCGGTGCGCCGGGCCAGGACCGCCGTGTCCACGGGACGGTGCGCGGCGATCAGCACCGCGTTGCCGAAGCGCCGGCCGCGCAGCACACCGGGCTCGGCGATCACCGCCAGTTCCTCGAACAGCGTGGCGAACGTGGCGAGTTGGGAGCGCAGGAAGGCGAAGGGCGCGGCGTCGGCGAGGTTCGCGAGGTAGATCCCGTCGGCGCGCAGCACGCGCTCGGCCTCACGGGCGTAGGCGAGGGTCGTGAGGTGGGCCGGGACCCGGGAGCCGCCGAAGACGTCGGCGATCAGCACGTCCGCCGAATCGGCCGGGGCCGCTTCCAGCCAGGCGCGGGCGTCGGCGGTGTGCAGCGCCGTCCCCGCGCCCTCCGGCAGCGGGAGGTGGCTGACGACCAGCTCCAGCAGGGCCCGGTCGGCCTCGACGACCTCCTGGCGCGATCCGGGGCGGGTCGCGGCCACGTAGCGGGGCAGGGTGAGCGCACCGCCGCCCAGATGCAGGACGTCCAGCGGGCGGCCCGGTTCCGCGACGGTGTCCAGGACGTGCCCGAGCCGGCGCGCGTACTCGAACTCCAGGTGCGTGGGCTCGTCCAGGTCGACGTACGACTGCGGCGCCCCGTCCACGGTGAGCAACCAGGCCCGTTCGCGGTCGATGTCGGGCATCAGCTTGGCGGTCCCGTGATCGACGGCGCGCGTCACGGGTATGGACTCGGTCACGGATCCATTGTGCCGGTCCGTACGTCCGGTGCGCGCCGCCCCCGCACCCGGCGCCCGCCGGTGACCTCGCCGGGTGCGGGCCGGACTCGCCCGGCCCGCACCTTCGGCTCCGTCAGCACACCCCGTTCACTCCACGGCGGTCACCGTGCCCGCGCCGACGGTCCGGCCGCCCTCGCGGATGGCGAAGCCGAGCCCCGGCTCCAGGGGCACCTCGCGTCCCAGCTCCACCGTCATCGCGACCGTGTCCCCGGGCCGCGCGACCGCCGCCTCGCCGAGGTCGACGTCGCCGACCACGTCCGCGGTGCGGATGTAGAACTGCGGGCGGTAGCCGGTGGACACCGGTGTCGTACGGCCGCCCTCGCGGGCGGAGAGGACGTACACCTGCGCGCTGAAGCGCCGCCTGGGCGTCACGCTGCCCGGGGCCGCGACGACATGGCCCCGGCGGACCGCGTCGCGCGGGACACCGCGCAGCAGGAGCGCCACGTTGTCCCCGGCCTGCGCCTCCGTCATGGGCTTGCCGAAGGTCTCCAGGCCGGTGACCACCGTCTCCGTCTCGGCGCCCAGCACCTCCACCCGGTCGCCGACGCGGACCGTGCCGCGCTCCACCGCACCGGTGACGACGGTGCCCCGGCCGGTGATGGTCAGCACGTTCTCCACCGGCAGCAGGAACGGCGCGTCCAGGTACCGCTCCGGCATGGGCACATAGGTGTCCACCGCGTCGAGCAGCGCCTCGATGGACGCCGTCCAGCGCGGGTCGCCCTCCAGCGCCTTCAGCCCGGAGACCCGTACGACGGGCACCGCGTCACCGCCGTAGCCCTGCTCGGTGAGCAGGTCGCGGACCTCCAGCTCGACCAGGTCGATGAGCTCCTCGTCGCCGGCGTCCGCCTTGTTGAGGGCGACGACGATGTGGTCGACGCCCACCTGCCGGGCGAGCAGCACGTGCTCGGCGGTCTGCGGCATGATCCCGTCGAGCGCGGAGACGACGAGGATCGCCCCGTCGAGCTGCGCGGCGCCGGTGACCATGTTCTTCACGTAGTCGGCGTGGCCCGGCATGTCCACGTGCGCGTAGTGCCGGGTGTCGGTCTCGTACTCGACGTGCGCGATGTTGATGGTGATGCCGCGGGCGGCCTCCTCCGGGGCGCGGTCGATGCGGTCGAACGGCACGAAGGTGCCGGTGCCGCGCTCGGCCAGGACCTTGGTGATGGCGGCGGTCAGGGTGGTCTTGCCGTGGTCGACGTGGCCCATCGTGCCGATGTTGAGATGCGGTTTGGTGCGCACGTACGCGGTCTTGGACATGGCTGTACCTCGAAGCCTTTCAGCCGTGAAGGAATGCGGGACCCCGAGGACTCTCCGACCCTCCCCCTGCGGGGTCCGCCGGACGATCCGGGGAGGGTCAGCTTCGGGCGCCGTCGACTGCGGCCAGGAGGATCAGGACGGCAGCCTTCGGAGCATCCGCGGCGGCGGATGCGGCGAGGAGGAAGGCGTGCCGGAACATGGGGTCGATCATCGCCGAGAGCGCGCCGTGGGTCGAATGCTTTTCGGTGCACGGGGAGGTTGACGGGGCCTCAGGGGCTCATGATGTGTGCCGGGGACACTCATGAGACGGTCCATGCGGCGATCAGAGACACCGGTCGGTTAATGTCACCAGATGCTCGATGCCACCACCCGCTCTGGGGGCACCGCCGCGGCCTCTCCCCGGGCCGCCGTCACGGAGCCGGCCGTCGCCGTCCCCGCGTCCGCGCCGGGCGCGCTCCCGCTGACCGCCCGCTGCGCGAGAGCGCTGCTGTCACCCTGGTCACGGCTGTCGCTGCTGCTGGTGCTGCTCGCCGCATCCGGTGCGTGCGTGCTGCTCTTCCAGCCGCAGCGACTGCTGGCGCACGGCTGGCCGCCGCGGCTGGGCGGGGCCGCGGCGGCGGTGGTGTTCGCGGTGGCCTACGGCCTGTGCACGGTGGCGTTCGTGCCCCGGCCGCTGCTGAACCTCGCCGCGGGAGCCCTGTTCGGTTCGCAGTTCGGGCTCGCGGCGGCACTGGCCGGTACGGTGCTGGGCGCCGGGGTGGCCTTCGGACTGGGCCGGGTGCTGGGTCAGGACGCGTTGCGGCCGCTGCTGCGCGGCCGGCTGCTGAAGGCGGCGGACGGGCAGCTCAGCCGGCACGGTTTCCGCTCGATGCTGGCGGCCCGGCTGTTCCCGGGGGTGCCGTTCTGGGCGGCGAACTACTGCGCCGCCGTCTCCCGCATGGGCTGGTCCGCGTTCCTGCTGGCGACGGCGCTCGGCTCGGTCCCGAACACGGCCGCCTACGTCGTCGCGGGCGCCCGCGCCGCCGCGCCGACGTCCCCGGCCTTCCTGATCGCGATGGCCTGCATCGCCGTACCGGGGCTGGCCGGCGCGGCGGTGGCCTGGCGCAAGCGGCACCAACTGCGCGGGCACCGCGGGCCTTCCGTGTAGCGGCCGGCAGGGCCCCGCCCGGGGCGCCAGCGGCGCAGGACGCCACGTGCCGTAAAGGGACGGTAAAGCCCCGGTGGTGTTCCGGTCATGTCGGAGCGCTACGCTGCGGATCTCCGACCTCCCGACCGGCGCTTGGACTGTCGAACTTCCATGTCTTGGTTTGAATCCCTCGTTCTCGGACTCGTCCAGGGGCTGACCGAGTTCCTCCCCGTCTCCTCCAGCGCGCATCTGCGCCTGACCGCGGCCTTCTCGGGCTGGAAGGACCCGGGAGCGGCCTTCACGGCGATCACCCAGATCGGCACCGAGTCGGCCGTCCTGATCTACTTCCGCAGGGACATCGGCCGGATCCTCGCCGCCTGGTCCCGCTCGCTCGTCGACAGGACGACGCGCAAGGACCCCGACGCCCGCATGGGCTGGCTGGTGATCGTCGGCTCCATCCCGATCGGGGTGCTCGGCCTGACGCTCAAGGACCAGATCGAGGGGCCGTTCCGGGATCTGCGGGTCACCGCCACGATGCTCGTCGTGGTCGGCGCGGTCATCGGCGTCGCCGACCGGCTGGCGGCGCGCGACGAGAAGGGCGGCCGGCACCGGGCGCCCAAGCAGCGCAAGGCCCTGGAGGACCTGGGCGTCAAGGACGGCCTGATCTACGGCTGTTGCCAGGCGATGGCCCTGGTGCCGGGTGTCTCCCGCTCCGGCGCCACCATCAGCGGCGGGCTGTTCATGGGCTACCGGCGGGAGGCGGCGGCCCGTTACTCCTTCCTGCTGGCCGTTCCGGCCGTACTGGCCTCCGGCGCCTTCGAGTTGAAGGACGCGCTGGAGAGCGGCCACGTGGCATGGGGACCGACGCTGTTCGCCACGGTGATCGCCTTCGCCTCCGGATACGCCGTCATCGCATGGTTCATGAAGTACATCTCCACCAAGAGCTTCATGCCGTTCGTGTGGTACCGGGTGGCGCTCGGGGTCGTCATCGTCGCGCTGGTGGCGGCCGGTGTGCTCAGCCCGCACGCGGCCGAGTCGGCGGGCTGAGCGGGCGGTCACCGGGCGGTCGCCGGGCGGTCGGCCGCGGTGACCGATCCCTGCGGTTCGCGTAGCCGTCCGGTAGCGCAGCGTCAGCACTTGGCCCTAGGCTTGTGGCCATGTCCCCCGATTCCATGGCCCCTGGTTCCGTGCGGTCCGCCGCCGAGCTGAACGAGCAGATCCGGGCGCTCTGGCTGCGTTCGGGCGGGTCGCTGTCGGCCCAGGAGCGCGCCGCGTACGAGCTGCTGGTGGTCGAGTGGGCCGCCGCCATCCGAGGGCGGGTGATCGAGGCGGCGTGAGCCCTCGACGCCCGCAGGACCCTGACCGCCTCCTCGGCGTCCGCCGGAGCGGCAGCCTCCCGGCGGTTACCAAGGTCCTCGTGCCGGAACGGCAGCCCAACAGCCGTCCCCAAAGTCCTCGGCGTCCGCCTGAGCGGCAGCCTCACGGCCGGCCTCAGCGCCCGCCGGACACCCGCAGCACCGCTCCCGACGTGTAGGAGGCGTCGGGCGACATCAGCCAGGCCACGGCCGCGGCGATCTCCTCCGCCCGGCCCGGCCGACGCAGCGGGATCGCGCCGGCGGCGCGCCGGGCCCGGTCCGGGTCGCCCATCGCCGCGTGGATCTCGGTGTCGATCACGCCGGGCGCGACCGCGTTGACGCGGATGCCGTCGGGGCCGAGTTCCTTGGCCAGCCCCAGCGTCAGGGCGTCGACGGCCGCCTTGGACGCCGCGTAGTGGACGTACTCGCCGGGGCTGCCGAGCGTGGCCGCCGCGGACGACACGTTCACGATCACGCCGTTGCCCCGGGGCGCCATGAGCTGGGCGGCGCGGCGGGAACACAGCAGCGTGCCGAGGAAGTTGACGTCCACGACGCGGCGCAGGTCGGCGGTGTCCGTGTCGGCGAGCCGGCCCAGCGGTCCGGTCACCCCCGCGTTGTTCACCAGCCCCGTCACCGGTCCGAGCCGCTCCTCCGCCGTGGCGAAGAGCCGCTCGACGTCCGCCTCCAGCGAGGTGTCCATCCGCACGGTCACGCTGCGCGCCCCGCACTCCAGCACCTCGTCCGCGACGGCCTCCGCGGCCCGCGTGTCGTTGACGTACCCCACCACCACGTCGTGCCCGTCGGCCGCCAGCCGACGACAGATCGCGGCGCCGATGCCCCGGCTGCCGCCGGTGACGACGGTGACAAGACGCTTCATATGATCATCCTAGGCCCGCGCCCGCCCGAGCACCTCGTCGGGCAGCCGATACGGCCGCTCGTCGGGCCCTCCGTCCCCCGCCCCAGCTCACCCCGGAGGACCGCCTGGTCGGGCCTCGGCGCCACCGCTGCCGCCCTGGCCGGTCCGACGGGTCCACACGGACAGATCGCCGCTCGTCGCAACGGCAAGGGTCTGGCCGGAGGGAGAGACGCCGGCGGCGCGGAGCTCGCAGGGCTCGAGAACGGGCCGCCAGGGCGCCGGCGCGGGCACCACGGGAGCGGCGAGAAGCCGGTCCCGCGGAGCCTTCCCGTACCCATGACGTGCATGACGTGGGTGCGGTTCCGCGGTACCGACCTGCCCGGTGGGGCTGACGAACTCCCGCGTCCGGCGCCATGGCCGCCGGCGCACTCCGGCTGGGCCCGCCGCCGTTGTCGGCCGGATGTGCGAGACGGGCATCACTGGATAGAGTCGTCGCATGACAACTGGTTGTGGGGACAACCAGCGCGCCTTGGGGAGGGCCTGCAACACATGAGTCGTCGCTCTAACGGCTTGGTCGGCGTCTGGGCCGAGGTGCAGAGGCAGCAGCAGCGCCAGATGGAGGCCGACGCCCGACGACGGAGACAGGAAGCGCAGCAGGCACGTGCCTATCAACGGCGAGCTGCCCAGAGCCACCGAGAGTACCGGCAGGCAGAGGCACTACGCCGCACCGAGGAACTCGACGCCCAGGTCACGGCACTGCAAGGTCTGCTCGCCTCGGGTTCTCGGGCCCCGGCCTTCAGGGCGTCCTCCCTGATGCGCGCCGAAGAGATCGAGCCCTTCTCCCCGGGACCCTTGGCGCAGCCCGTGCCCATGCCGGACTTCGCCCACTACCAGGCCCAGGGCGGGTGGACCGCCGGCCGCCGGGCTCAGGCACAGGCGGAGGCCCGGGCCCGCTTCGAGAGGGACTGGCACGCGGCCCAGGCGGCGGAGGCCCAGCGACAGCAGCAATTGGCGGCGTACCAGCGCGAGTACCAGCAGTGGGCCGATGCCCGGCTCGCCGAGGTGCGGCGGCACAACACAGGCGTCGTGGAACTGACCGAAGGAGTCGGGCGCCGCGATCCCGACTCCGTGGTCGAGTACTTCTCGGCCGCTCTCTACGCCTCGGCCGTGTGGCCGGAGGGCTTCCCATGCCAGGTGGCGGCAGCCTACGACCCGGCAGCCGGCCAACTGGTGCTGGACTGGGAACTGCCCTCCTACAGCGTCGTACCCGAGACCAAGTCCGTTCGGTACATGCCGAGCACGGACCAGGACAGGGAGACGCCCCGCCCCGTAGGTCAACGCCGAGCCCTGTACCGGGAGGTTCTCGCGCAGTGCGTGCTGCTCGTCCTGCACGAGCTCTTCGCCGCGGACGAGCCGGGCGCGCTCGACTCCGTGATCTTGAACGGGGTCGTCGACGGGCACGACCCCACGACGGGCCGACCGGGCCGCATCTGTCTGGCGACCGTCATGGCTCCGCGCGCGACGTTCCTCGACCTGCACTTGGCGCGGGTGGACGCCGGCAGCTGTCTGACGGAGGCGCTGCGTGGGCAGCTGTCGGCTCGTCCCGACCAGCTCACTCCGGTGCGGCCGGGTCGCCGGCCGCAGGAGGTCGGGAACCGTGTGGTCACGCACGGCGGCGATGAGGAACCCGATCTGTACGGCATGGATCCGATCGCCTTCGAGGATCTCGTGGCCGACCTCTTCCGGGCCATGGGGATGCAGGCGGTCACCACCCAGCGCTCGAACGACGGCGGGGTGGACGTCGACGCGCTGGATCCCACACCGATCCGAGGCGGCAAGATCGTCGTACAGGTCAAGCGCTACCGCAACACGGTGCCGCCGACGGCGGTGCGCGACCTGTACGGGACCGTGCAGGACGCCGGCGCCAACAAAGGCGTCCTCGTGACGACCTCGAAGTTCGGTCCCGGCTCGCACACCTTCGCCAACGGCAAGCCGCTCGAACTGATCTCGGGAACCGAACTCGTCGACCTGCTGCATCGCCATGGGTTGCGAGGGCGCCTGGGCGACGGCGCCCGTCATGCCGGAGCGCAGCCGACGCCGACGGTTGCGGACACACGCCTGCCCGACGACTACAACGTCCTGGGCATGTCGTGGACCGGGGGTGTGGCGCTGGACGTGTGCGCTCTCGTCTGCCGTGGCAACCGCGTCCTCAGCGACGATCACTTCGTCTTCTTCAACAACCCGCGGACACCGGACGGCTCCGTGCGCGTCCTTTCGGCCACCCCACCCGACAAGGCGGCGATCTGCGTCTCCTTCGACGGGCTGCCGGACGAGGCCGACCGCTTCGTCCTGGTGGCCGCCATCGATCCGGAGGCCGACCCGGACGCCGACCTCTCCGGCTTCACGGACGCCCGCATCCGCCTGCTCGACCCGTCGCTGGCCGAGCTGGGACGACTGGAAGTCTCCGACGGGCGGCCGCGCGAGACCGCCTTGGTGCTCGGCTCCTTCCGCCACAGGTCGAACGGGGACTGGGACTTCGTCCTGGGCGGCAAGGGGTACACGGGCGGCCTGGAGGAACTCGTTCAGGATTTCGGCATCGAGGTTCAGTAGCTCCTCCCTCGGTCGCCGGGTGCGCAGGGAGGCGGCCTGGGCGGGAGCGGTCCGGGCGCGCACACTGGAGCCGTCCGCCGGGAAGGTGCAGGTGTCCACGGGGCAGGCGGGGGTAGGAGGGCGTTGTTCCGATGCAGAGGTTCGACCGCTGGCTCGACTCCCCGTGGCGGCGTTCGGTGCTCGCCGCGCTCGCGGGGGCACTGCCCATGTTCGCCTTTCCCGCGCCGTCGCTGTGGTGGTTCGCCTACGTCGCCCTGGTGCCGTGGATCCTGCTCGCCCGCTGCGCTCCGACGGGGCGGCGGGCCGCCTGCGACGGCTGGTTCGGCGGGCTGGGCTTCATGCTGGCCGTCCACCACTGGCTGCTGCCCAGCCTGCATGTGTTCACGCTGGTGCTCGCGGCGCTGCTCGGTGCCCTGTGGGTGCCCTGGGGGTGGCTGGTGCGGCGGTTCCTGGCCGGTCTGCCCCCGCCGGGGCGGTGCGCGGCGGCCCTCGTCGTGCTGCCGTCCGGCTGGCTGGCGGTCGAGCTCGTGCGGTCCTGGCAGGGGCTGGGCGGGCCCTGGGGGATGCTCGGTGCCAGTCAGTGGCAGGTCGCGCCGGCGCTGCGGCTGGCCTCGGTCGGCGGGGTGTGGCTGCTGAGCTTCCTGGTGGTGGCGGTCAACGTCGCCGTCGCCGTGCTCGTCGCGGTCCGTGCCGCCCGGGTGCCCGCCGTGGCCGGACTGGTGGCCACGGCGGCGGCGACCTCGGCGGCCTGGGTGTGGGCGCCGCGCCCCGGCGTCGACGGCCACGTGCGCATAGCCGTCGTACAGCCGGGCCTGGTCGACGGCACCGAGAGCGGGCAGCGGCGCTTCGACCGGGAGGAGCGGCTGACCCGCTCCCTGGTGGGGCAGCACGTCGATCTGGTCGTCTGGGGCGAGTCCAGCGTCGGCTTCGACCTGACCGAGCGGCCGGACCTGGCGCGGCGGATCGCCGCGCTCTCCCGTGAGGTGGGCGCCGACGTGCTGGTCAACGTGGACGCCCGGCGCGCCGACCGGCCGGGCATCTACAAGAGTTCCGTGCTCGTCGGCCCGGACGGCCCGACCGGCGACCGCTACGACAAGATGCGGCTCGTGCCGTTCGGCGAGTACATTCCCGCGCGCTCCGTGCTCGGGTGGGCGACCTCCGTCGGCAAGGCCGCGGGCGAGGACCGCAGGCGCGGCAGCGCGCAGGTGGTGATGGACGTGGGCCACGGGCTGCGGGTCGGCCCGCTGGTCTGCTTCGAGACGGCGTTCCCGGACATGAGCCGGCACCTGGCGCGGGACGGCGCGGGGGTGCTGCTCGCCCAGTCGTCGACCTCCACGTTCCAGCACAGCTGGGCTCCCGAGCAGCACGCCTCGCTCGGCGCGCTGCGGGCCGCCGAGACGGGGCGGCCCATGGTGCACGCCACGCTGACCGGGGTGTCGGCCGTCTACGGCCCCGGCGGACAGCGCGTCGGCCCCTGGCTCGGCACGGACGCGAGCACGACCGAGGTGTACGACGTGCCGACCGCGCACGGCGTCACCCCGTACGTCCGCTACGGGGACTGGCCGGTGCACGCGGCGCTGCTGGTACTGGCCGCGTTCTGCGCGACGCAGGGGGCGCGGGCGCTCAGGCCGCGCCGGAACGCTCCAGCACCGTCCGCACCACCCGCTCGCACAGTTCGTGCGTCTCCAGCGCGTCACGGGCACTGAGCACCTTGCCCGCGCGCACCGCGTCGAGGAAGGAGAGCGCGGCCTGCTCGATCCCGCGCTGCCGGGCGACCGGCACCCAGTCGCCGCGCCGGCGCACGCTCGGCTGGCCCTTGTGGTCGATGGTCTCGGCCAGGTTGACCACCTGGCGCTTGGTGTCCTGTCCGGAGACCTCCAGGATCTCCTCGGTCGAGCCGCTGAGCCGGTTCATCACGCCGAGCGCGGTGAACCCGTCGCCGGCGAGTTGCAGCACGACGTGGTGCAGCAGTCCGTCGCGCATCCGGCCGCGCACGGTGACGTCGTCGACCGGGCCCGGGACCAGGAACCTCAGCGTGTCCACGACGTGGACGAAGTCGTCGAGGATCATCGTGCGGGGCTCCTCGGGCAGCCCGACGCGGTTCTTCTGCATCAGGATCAGCTCGCGCGGATGGTCGGCGCACTGCGCGTACGCGGGCGCGTGGCGCCGGTTGAACCCGACCATGAGGGAGACGTTCCGCTCCTCGGCGAGCGCGACCAGGCGTGCGGAGTCGGTGAGGTCGTAGGCGAGCGGCTTGTCGACGTAGGTCGGCACGCCCGCCTCCAGCAGCCGGGTGACGATCTCGGGGTGGACGGCGGTGGGGGCGTGCACGAAGGCGGCGTCGAGGTCCTGGGCCAGAAGGTCGTCCAGGGCCGGGTGCCGGCGGTCGGCGGGCAGGTGCAGGGCATCGGCGACGCGCTCGAGCGTCGCCGGCGTCCGGGTCTGCAGATGCAGGTCGATCCCGGGCTGGGTGCCGAGCACCGGCAGGTACGCCTTCTGCGCGATGTCGCCCAGTCCGATGCAGCCGACCTTCACGTGCTCTCCCTCATCGCTCGCCTGTTCCCACGGTTCCCGTGTGCACGGCAGCATACGGCGACTGCGGAGGCCGCCAGTCGGCGATGCCGTCGAAACCGCGCAGCAGCAGCTCCGGCCGCGCCTTGGACACCCCGGCGATCAGCGTGTTCCGTACGGCGATCGCGGCGCGGTTGCTCATCATGTTGGCGCGGGCGACGCGCACCGCCTGGCGGGCGATGGCCGTGGTGCGGGGCAGCCGGGCGGCGGTGTAGGCGGCGAGGTCGTCGGCGTGGTGGGCGAGGACGACGGCGTCCTCGACGGCCTGGTTGCCGCCCTGGCCGAGGGTCGGCGGCATGGCGTGCGCCGCGTCGCCGACGAGGGCGACCCGGCCGCGGTGGTAGGCGGGCAGCGGGTCGGCGATGTGGTGGACGTCGTGGCGGAGCACGTCCTCGGGGCGGGCGGCGGCGAGCACGGCGGGGATCGGCTCGTGCCAGTGGCCGAAGCGGCGCAGGAGTTCCGCCCGCTCGTCGTCGGCGGCGCGCTGCCCGGCGGGCGTCATGGCGGCGGCGTACGCGTACACCCGGCCGTCCTTGAGCGGTTGCGTGCCCCACAGGCAGCCCCTGCCCCAGGTCTCGTGGGGGGCGAACTCGACGCCCGGGACGGGGATCACGACGCGCCAGGTGGTGAATCCGGAGTAGACGGTCCCGGGATGGCGGGGGAACAGCGTCCGGCGGGCCGCGGAGTCGATGCCGTCGGCGGCCACGACCAGGTCGGCCTCCAGTTCGCCGTCGGGGGTGCGCACACGGGCGGGGCGGTGGTCGTCGCCGGGGTCGGTGAGGCTCGCGGCGGCGGTCGTGCGGACGGCCTCGGGCGGCAGGAGTCCGGCCAGGCTGTCGATCAGCGTGGCGCGGTGCAGCAGGACCAGGGGGCCGCCGAACCGGCGGGCCGCCGCGGCGGCGTCGGTGCGGGTGAGCCAGCGGCCGTCCGGCGTGCGCAGCCCTCCCCCACCGCCCTGCCAGGCGGCCAGGTCGCGGATCCGGTCGCCGATGCCGAGGACGTCCAGGGCGCGCAGGGCGTTCGGCGAGATCGAGATGGCCGCGCCGACGGGCTCCAGTGAGCGGGCCCGCTCCAGCACGGTGACCTGCCGGCCGGTCCGGTGCAGGGCCGCCGCGGCGGCGAGGCCTCCGATGCCGCCGCCGATGACGACGACGCGCGAGGGACTGGGACGGGACGGGGACATGGCTCCTCCAGCACAACGAGACTACACCTGTAGTGCGGCAACGGCTCGAACATACTACGGATGTAGTGGCAGGCGCACTACGGGCGTAGTGAAGCGCGCGGTGACCCGTACCACGGGCGTAGTCGCCGGGTAGGTTGGCCCTCATGTCCGCAGCTCCAGCCCCCGCGAACGTCTCGCGCGCCGATCGCGTGGCCGACGCCGCTCTCGCCCTGCTCGCCGAACGCGGGATGCGCGGCCTGACCCACCGGGCGGTCGACGAGGCGGCCGGCCTGCCGCAGGGCTCGACGTCGAACCTCGCGCGCACCCGCCAGGCCCTGCTCGACCTGGCGGTGCGGCGACTGGCCGAGCGGGAGGCGCGGGTGCTGGCGCCGCACGAGCTTCCGGACCCGCGGACCGGCGGCCTCGACGCGCTGGTGGACGGGCTGGCGCTGGCCACGCACCGCACGCTGACCCGGAACCGCGAACTGACCCTCGCCCGCTACGAGCTGGCCCTGGAGGCGACCCGCCGCCCCGAGCTGCGCTCCCACTTCGACGCGGCGGGCGCCTACTTCCGCGAGCAGCTCGGCGCCCTGGTCACGGCGATGGGCTCGGCCGACCCGGACCGGCATGTGCTGTCCCTGATCGCCTGGGCGGACGGGCTGATGTTCTCCTGCGTGGCCGGCACCTTCCACGCGCGCGTGCCGGAGCTCGACGAGGTGCGGGCGAGCCTGCGGGAGCTGCTGGAGGGGATGTTCGGCGCCGGTTGATGCGAAGCCGGATGATGCGAAGCCGGTTGATGCGAAGCCGGTTGATGCGGCGCCGGAAATGGCGTGGTGTGACGGTGCCGGGCTGCGTCAGGATCGGGGCATGACGACCGAGGAACGCCGAGAGCCCGCCCAGGACGCCGACGAACGCACCATGCTGGAAGGCTGGTTGGACTACCACCGGCAGACGCTGGCGTGGAAGTGCGAGGGCCTGACCGACGAACAGCTGCGGACCGCGTCCGCCGAGCCGTCCGGCCTGTCCCTGATGGGACTGGTGCGGCACATGGCCGAGGTGGAACGGCACTGGTTCCGCGCCGTGCTGGTGGGAGAGGAACCGGCGCCGATCTACTACAGCGAGCAGGACCCCGACGGCGACTTCCACGTCACCGAGAAGGACACCTGGGCCGAGGCGTACGCCACCTGGCAGGCCGAGATCGAGGCCGCCCGACGCGGCGCGGCCGGCATCGGCCTGGACGAGATGTCCCAGCGCCACGGCAGGCGCACCGACAAGCCGTTCAACCTGCGGTGGATCTACACCCACATGATCGAGGAGTACGCCCGCCACAACGGCCACGCCGACCTGCTCCGCGAGCGCCTGGACGGGGCGACCGGGGACTGAGAGAACGGGGACCCGAGGACCGAGCGCACGGGGACCGGCCGGTGCGCCGGGCGACGCGGCCCGGGGGCGTCACCCGCGCGTGGCGCCCGCACCCCCTACGGGGCCGGAGATCACCCGTGCGGGGCATCCTCGGCCCGTCCCCCGGCCGGCGACGGCCCGGACCCAGCAGAGTTGCGCGCGTGCATCGAACGACGACCACCGCAACGCTCCTGGTCACCGTGGCCGTCGCGGCCCTCACCGGCTGTGTCACGGTCCAGCGGCCGCCCGTGTCCGGCCCGGCGGCGGCTCCCTCCCCGCCCCTGGCCCCGCGACCGGACGGCAGCGCCGCACCACGCCCCGTCCAGGCGCCCGCCCAGGAGGCCCTGGAACGCGTCGCACCGCCCGCCTCCCCGCACCCGACCACACGCCCGGGCACCCCGGCACACCTCCCGGCGCCCCCGCACACCCACGCGGCCCCCGAGCCGCGCGGGCGACAGCCGCAACCCCCGAACCCGCGCTCTCCCGCCCACCACCACCTCCACGAGCGGCACCCGGGCCCCCGGCACCAGCGTCCGCCGAGGGCACCGCACGCCGAAGCCCCCTCCGGCACCCACGCGGCACCGGGAGCACCGGCAGACCCCGGCGTCTGCGCCCTGGGCAGGCAGTACGGCGGCTGGCGCCCGGACAGCCCCGAGGCACGCATCTGCGGCCGGACATACGGCCGTTGACACCTCTCAGAACGCCGGACACCGCTCTAAGGGGTGTCTCTCTAGAACGGCCGGCGCGACGGCCCCTCGGGTTCCTCCCCCGGGCCGGAGGCATCGCCCTCGCCCAGCCGCAGTTCCATCCGGTGGATCGCCGCGCGGACTCCGTCTCCGTACGTGTCGTCGGCGAGGGCGTCGGCCGCACCACGGGCGCGGTGGAGATGGCTGCGGGCCGCCTCGCAGCGGCCCAGCTTCACGTAGTCGGCGGCGAGGTTCAGATGGAGGGACGGATAGAGGGCGCGGGCCGCCGGCGCGCCCTCGTGCTCGGCGAGCCGGTCGTCCGTGAGCTCCTCCGCCGCCGACAGCGCCCTGAGGTCCCAGGCCAGTTCGTCGGAGGGGTCGTCCTGGGTGTCCGCCATGTAGTGGGCCAGCGTGCAGCGGTGCAGCGGATCGCCGTCCTCGCCGATCTCACGCCACAGATCGAGGAAGCGCACCCGTGCCTCCTCACGGTCTCCGGCGTGGTGCAGCATGATGCACTGCCCGATCCGTGTCAGCACGGCGTCCGACGCCGCCTGCTCCTGTCGTTCCGTCACCACGGCCTCCAGCACTGTCCCCGACCCGACTCCCCCGACGTTAGGGCCCGACCGGCCGAATCCCACCGAAGACGCGGGCCCGGCACCCCACATCCGGCGATCCGGGCGGGCTCGCGGGCCCGCCGGGGACACCTCGCCGGGCCCGCCGGGGACACGTCCGGACCGGTCGGGGCCTGAGGCGGGCAGGCTCAGAGGCGAGGGCCCGGCCCAGTCATCGGCGCCAGGGCGCCGTGGCCGGGTCGGGGCCGGGACCGAAACCGGAGCCGGGACCGAAACCGGAGCCGGGACCGAAACCGGAGCCGGGACCGGAACCGGGGCAGGGACCGGAACCGGGGCAGGGACCGGTGGAGCGGACCCCGGCGCGCCCCGGCCTCCCCGGCCTTGTCGCCGCCCGGTCCCGCCGCCGGTCACCGGCCCTTCCCCCCGAGCCAACCGCCCCGGTGCGCCCCGCCGCCGCGCGGCGCTCAGCCCAGGTTCGGGATGTGCCAGTCGATCGGGTCGTGGCCCTGGTGGGCCACCGCCTCGTTGATCTGGGTGAAGGGGCGGGAGCCGAAGAACTTCTTCGCCGAGAGCGGCGACGGGTGCGCGCCCTTGACGACCACGTGCCGGGTCTCGTCGATCAGGGGGAGCTTCTTCTGGGCGTAGTTGCCCCACAGGACGAACACCGCCGGGTCGGGCCGGCCGGCCACGGCGCGGATCACGGCGTCGGTGAACTTCTCCCAGCCGCGCCCCTTGTGGGAGTTGGCCTCGCCGCCGCGGACCGTCAGCACCGCGTTCAGCAGGAGCACGCCCTGCTCGGCCCACGGCATGAGGTAGCCGTTGTCCGGGACGGGCGTGCCCAGCTCCTCGTGCATCTCCTTGTAGATGTTGCGCAGCGAGGGCGGGATCCGCACCCCGGGACGCACCGAGAAGCACAGGCCGTGACCCTGTCCCTCGCCGTGGTACGGATCCTGCCCGAGGATCAGCACCTTGACCTTGTCGTACGGCGTGGCGTCCAGCGCGGCGAAGACCTCCTCGCGCGGCGGATACACGGGACCCTTCGCCCGCTCTTCCTCGACGAACTCGGTCAGCTCCTTGAAGTACGGCTGCTGCAGCTCATCGGCCAGAACCCCGCGCCAGGACTCGGGCAGCATGGCGATGTCGGTCACGTCAACGTCCTCACGATGTGCGGTCACTTCCAGGCCACTGAACCTACAGGCGACCACTGACAACGGCGCCGCGCCCTCGGAGTTCCGCCCCTTCCGCCCCTACCAGCTCGTCTTGCGCGACAGCTCCCACATCATCATGATCGACGACGGGTCCAGCGCCCGTTCGCCGCCCGAGATGTCGTCGCTCGCGGCCACGTACTGCTTGCCCTGCCACAGCGGCAGCAGCCGTGCGTCGCGCACCAGTATCTGCTGGGCCTGCTCGAACTCCTTCACCACGTTCGCGCGGTCGCTCTCACGCCGCGACTCGGGCAGCAGCACCTTGGTGATCTCGGGCGTCGGGTACGGGGTGCCGAGCGCGTTCTGTTGGCCCACGAACGGGGCGATGAAGTTGTCGGCGTCGGGGAAGTCCGGGGACCAGCCGCGCCCGAACACCGGGTACTCGCCCTTCTGGTAGCCGGCGACGTAGGTCTTCCAGGGCCGGCTCTTCAGGGTGATCGTGAACAGGCCGGAGTCGTCCAGTTGCCGCTTGAGTTCCTGGAACTCCTCGGCGGTCTCGGAGCCGTAGCGGTCGGTGGTGTACCAGAGGGTGAGCGGGACCTTCTGGGTGATGCCCGCCCCGGTGAGGATCTCGCGGGCCTTGGGCACACTCGGGTCGCCGAAGTCGTCGAAGAAGCCCGTGGTGTGGCCGGTCAGGCCCTTGGGGACCATGGAGTACAGCGGGTCGACGGTGTCCTTGTAGACGTTGTGGGCGATCGCCGGCCGGTCGACGATCTGCGCGACGGCCTTGCGCACGGCCTGCCTGGCCGCCCAGGGGTCCTTCGGGTTGAACACCAGATAGTTGATGTCCGCGCCGGCGCCCTCGACGAGTTGCAGGTCCTCGGTGCCCCTGCCCTGGAGGGCGACGATGTCGTCGGCGGCCAGACCGCGGTAGGTCACGTCGATGCCGCCGTCCCGCAGCGCCTTGACCATCGTGGCGGAGTCCTGGAAGTAGCGGATGGTCACCGCATCGTTCTTGCGCTCCGCGTACCCCTGGTAGTTGCCGTTCTTGACCAGCTCGGCCTGCTTGCCCTCCTGGTACGACTTCAGCGTGTAGGGCCCGGAGCCGAAGACCTTGCCGTCGTTGCGCAGGGCATGGGCGGAGTAGTCGTCGGGGTCGACGATCGACATGGCGGGGGTGGCGAGCACGAACGGGAAGGTGGCGTCGGACTTGTTGAGCTGGAAGACGACGTCCCGGTCACCGGCCACCTGCACCCGGTCCAGGCTGCCGAGCAGTCCGGCGGGGCCGCCGGGCGCGTTGATGTTCCGGATGCGGTCGATGGAGTACTTGACCGCCTGGGCGTCCAGGGGGTGCCCGTCGGCGAACTTCATGCCGGGGCGCAGTTCGCAGCGGTAGACGCGGTTGGAGGCGTCGGTGAACCGGCAGCTGCGCGCGGCGTCGGGCTGGGGCGTGGTCGCGCCGTTGGGGTAGGCCAGCAGCGTCTGGTAGATGTTCCGGAACAGCTCCCAGGAGCCGTCCCACGACGCCGCCGGGTCCAGCGTGCTGGGCGCACTGGTCGTCCCCACGACGATGGGCCCCGCGCTGTCGGGGTCGCCGTCGGAAAAGACGCTGCACCCGGCCACGAGAGATATGGACGCGATCACCACCGCGGGCCGCAGACATCGCTTCCGGTTGAACACGCGCACGCTCCTCGATCCGCCGTACCAAGGGTCGGCAGACCATACCGCGGCTTCTCCCTCCTTGAACCCGCAATGAACATGGTCTTGATCAGCGTGTGACTGACTACGTTGTCATACCGCCCTGCCAGCGGTCCTGGCATGACAGCGGGGCCGTTTCCGTCAAGAGGAACGAGGAATTCCTTGCCGAAGAGGAACGAAGAGGAACGAACTCGGGCAAGGAATTCCCCGGCCGAAACGGAAACGGCCCCGGGCCGGTTCTCCCGGCCGGTCAGCCGACCCCGGCGTTGAGGAACATGCCGCCGTCGACGACGAGGGTCTGGCCGGTGATCCAGTCGGACTGCTCGGAGGTGAGGAACGCGGCCGCCCCTCCGATGTCGGAGGGCACGCCGAGCCGGCCGAGCGGGTAGGACGCGGCCGCCTCCTCCTCGCGCCCCTCGTACAGGGCCTGCGCGAACTTGGTCTTCACCACGGCCGGGGCGATGGCGTTGACCCGCACCCGGGGCGCGAACTCGTGCGCCAGCTGCTGCGTCAGGTTGATCATCGCCGCCTTGCTGATGCCGTAGGCGCCGATGAACGGCGAGGGCGCGAGGCCCGCGATCGAGGCGATGTTGACGATCGCGCCGCCGTTGTCCTTCTGCCAGGCGTGCCAGGTGCGCTGGGCGAAGCCGAGGGCGGAGACGACGTTGGTCTCGAAGACCTTGCGCGCCACGTTCAGGTCGAGGTCGGCGATCGGCCCGAACACCGGGTTGGTCCCGGCGTTGTTGACCAGGAAGTCCACGCGGCCGAACGCCTCCATGACGCGTTCGACGGCCTCGGCCTGGTGGGCCTCGTCGTGGGCCTTGCCCGCGACGCCGACGGCCCGGTCGGCACCGAGCCTCTCGACGGCCTCCTTCAGGGCGTCCTCGTTGCGGCCGGTGATGCACACCCGGTCGCCCCGGGCCACGAGCGCCTCGGCGATGCCGTAGCCGATGCCGCGGCTGGCACCGGTGATGAGGGCGACCTTGCCGGTCGGTTCCACGGAAGTCATGTGTCCGTTTCCTTAGTTGAGCGGTCCGCCGGCGACGTAGAGCACCTGGCCGGAGACGAATCCGGCCGCGTCGCCCGTGAAGAAGGCGATCGCGTTGGCGATGTCCTCGGGCTCGCCGACGCGCTGCACCGGGATCTGGGTGGCGGCGGCGGCCTTGAAGTCCTCGAATCCCATGCCGACGCGTTCGGCGGTGGCCTTGGTCATCTCGGTGGCGATGAAACCGGGGGCGACGGAGTTGGCGGTGATGCCGAACTTGCCGAGCTCCTTGGCGAGGGTCTTGGTGAAGCCCTGGAGACCGGCCTTGGCGGCCGAGTAGTTGACCTGGCCGCGGTTGCCGAGCGCGGAGGACGAGGAGAGGTTGACGATGCGGCCGAAGCCCGCGTCCACCATGTGCTTCTGCACGGCGCGGGTCATCAGGAACGAGCCGCGCAGGTGCACGTTCATGACGGTGTCCCAGTCGGAGGCGCTCATCTTGAACAGCAGGTTGTCGCGGAGCACGCCCGCGTTGTTGACGAGGATGGTCGGCGCGCCGAGCTCCTCGGCGACACGGGCGATCGCCGCCTCGACCTGTGCCTCGTCCGAGACGTCGGCGCCGACCGCGATGGCCCTGCCGCCCGCCGCGGTGATCTTCTCCACGGTGTCCTTGCAGGCGGCCTCGTCGAGGTCGATCACGGCGACCGCGCGGCCT
The DNA here is from genome assembly GCF_040628575.1 of Streptomyces sp. NPDC006393. Classification (NCBI taxonomy): domain Bacteria; kingdom Bacillati; phylum Actinomycetota; class Actinomycetes; order Kitasatosporales; family Streptomycetaceae; genus Streptomyces; species Streptomyces sp. NPDC006393. The sequence goes on along the minus strand of NZ_JBEXZD010000003.1, from coordinate 39,258 downwards.
TCGGCGGCCAGTCGTACGGCGGTGGCGGCGCCGATACCGCGCGCGGCACCGGTGACGACGGCTACCCGCTGCTCAGTGCTGGACATTGTTGCTTCTCCTCGCCCTTGAGAGAACCTGGTGTGCGGTGAGCGACCGCTTAGTACCTTCGGTGGAACGTGACGCTAGAAGCCCTGGCACGCGGTGTCAACGACACAGGGTGCCGGTGTGATCCATTACCTCACCAGAAGGTCCAGCAACCGCTCCGTCTCGGCGGCCGGGTCGGCGGTCAGCCCGGTGTGCACGGGGCCGGGCTGCACGATCGTCGAACGGGGCGCGATCAGCCAGCGGAACCGGCGCCCGGCGTCGTCGCGGGCGGCCTGCCCGGCCGCGTCCCCGCCGGCGCACACGCCCTCCACGGCGCGCAGCAGGGAGCGCACGCCGGCCGCGTCCGCGTCCGGGTCGAGGGCGAGCAGGCGGGCCTCGTCGAGGTGGGTGCGGGCGCCGACGTAGGACCGGGCGCGGCAGTAGACGATCACGCCCGCGTTGATGCACTCGCCGCGTTCGACACGCGGTACGACGCGCAGCAGGGCGTACTCGAAGACGTCCCGGTCGCCGCCCTGGCCGGCCCGGGTGATGTGGCGCTCCCCCGCCTGGCGGCCGCCGATGATGTGGTGGTCGCTCACTTGGCCCCCTCGATGCCGGTGATGCGCTCGTGGATGACGGCGGCCCGGGCGAGCAGCGGGCGGGCGTAGGCCCGGCGCAGCTCGTCCGGGGTGTCGAAGCCGGGTTCGCCGGCCAGCCAGACGTCGGGGATCTCGGCGGTGACCTCGGCGAGCAGGTCCTCGGTGACCTGGGGCGCGAGCCGGGCCGCGGCGGCGGCGAGGTCCGGGGCGAAGGGCGCGAGGGCGTGGTCGGAGGCGTCGTAGGGGCGGGCCGCGGAGGCCTCGGCGCCGGGCCAGTTGTGGTGCCAGATCATGGTCGCGCCGTGGTCGATGAGCCACAGCCCGCCGCGCCATCTGAGCAGGTTGGGGTTGCGCCAGGAGCGGTCCACGTTGCCCACCAGCGCGTCGAACCAGACGATCCGTCCGGCCTCCTCCGGGTCCACCGGGAAGGCGAGCGGGTCGAAGCCGAGCGCACCGGAGAGGAAGTCCATCCCGAGGTTGGTGCCGCCGCTGGACCTGAGCAACTCCTGCACCTGCTCGTCGGGTTCGCCGAGCCCGAGCACGGGATCCAGGCCGATCGTCACCAGGCGGGGCACCCTCAGTCCCAGCCGGCGGGCGAGTTCGCCGCAGACCACCTCGGCGACGAGTGTCTTGCGGCCCTGCCCGGCGCCGGTGAACTTCAGGACGTACGTCCCGAAGTCGTCGGCCTCGACGAGTCCCGGCAGCGAGCCGCCCTCGCGCAGCGGTGTGATGAACCGGGTCGCGTTGACTTCCTTGAGCATCGCCCCAGGCTACTGGGGTCTTCGCACAATTCTCGCCGTCACCTGAACGCCCGGCGCCCGGCGGCCGTACCCCTGTACGGATCACACATCAGATCACGAAGTCCGGGCGGATCACGAGGTCCGCCCCTGAAGCATGAAGTCCGTGCGAAGGGAAGACGTCGGCATGACCAGCGAATCGCTTCAGTCCCAAGGGGCACCGGCCCGCCGTAGCGTCGTGGCGGCGGTCGGCGCGGCGGGGCTCGCCGTGGCGCTGAGCGCGTGCGGATCGGACGACTCGTCGTCGTCCGGTTCGGCCACCACCCAGAACGGCAGTGACGCGGGCGGTGGGGCCGAGGCCGGCTCCTCCGGTGCCGTGCTCGCCAAGACCGGCGACATCCCCGAGGGCGGCGGCAAGATCCTGGCCAAGGAGGGAGTGGTGGTCACGCAGCCGGTGAAGGGGCAGTTCAAGGCGTTCTCGTCGAAGTGCACCCACCAGGGATGCGCGGTGAGCGGGATCGCCGGCGGCGTGATCAGCTGCCCCTGTCACGGCAGCCAGTTCTCCGCGGCCGACGGCAGCGTGAAGAAGGGCCCCGCGACCCAGCCGCTGCCCGCGAAGGACATCACGGTCTCCGGGGACGAGATCAAGCTGGCCTGACGCGCCCGCGACGCCTGCGCGCGCCGAACCAGCACCTGTCCACGCCGAAGAGGAGAAGCAGCGGCCGCATGACCGTCACACAGCGCCGGGGCCGGAAGATCATGATGACTCCGGGCGAGCTGGACGCGTTCCTCACTGCCCAGCGCACCTGCCGGGTGGCCACCGTGTCGCCCGGCGGCGCCCCGCACGTGAGCGCCCTGTGGTTCGCCTGGGACGGCGTCTCGCTGTGGCTGTACTCGGTGGTGCGCAGCAGGCGCTGGGCGGATCTGCGCCGCGATCCCCGGGTGGCGGTCGTGGTCGACACGGGCGAGGAGTACGACCAGCTGCGCGGCGTCGAGCTCTCCGGCACGGCCGAGTTCGTCGGGGAGTCGCCGCGCGTCGGGGAGCTGCGGGCGGAACTCGACGTCCCCGAGACGCTGTTCGCCCGCAAGTACTTCGGCCTGGAGGAGATGCCGCACGACGGCCGGCACGCGTGGGTCCGGCTGACCCCGGAGAAGACCGTCTCCTGGGACTTCCGCAAGCTGGGCCGGGGGTGAACCGGCTGGGTGCCGAGGGACTCCCGGGGGACTCAGCCGATCTGCTCCCCCGCCGCCCGCAGGGCGTCCACCGCCGCGCGGATCGAGGGGCGCCGGTCGGCGTCGGCGCGCCAGACGGCGTAGACGTGCCGTCGCACCGCCTGCCGTACGGGAACGGTCCGCACCCCGGCGGGCAGCGGCCCGCGTCCGAGCCGAGGCGCCACGCACACGCCGAGTCCGGCGCCGACCAGGGCGAGCTGGGTGGCGTGCTCCTCGGCGCGGTGCGCGATGCGCGGTTCGACGCCCTTGGAGCGCAGGGTGTCCAGCAGCCACTCGTGGCAGAACTCCGCGTCCCGCCAGGTGATCCAGTCGTCGTCGGCGAAGTCCTCCAGGTCGACCTCGGCGCGGTCCGCGTACGGGTGCGCGGCGGGCAGGGCCACGTCGGCGGCGTCGTCGAGGATCGGTGCCCGGGTGAGCCCGTCGGGCACGGGCAGCGGTTTGTTGTACCAGTCGAGGACGACCGCCAGGTCCACGTCGCCGCGGAGCACGGCGCGCACGGCGAACGCGGGTTCGACCTCGGCGGTGGTGACGCCGAGGCCCGGATGCCGGGAACGCAGATGGCACAGCGCCGTGGGGAACAGTCCGCGCGCGGCCGTGGGGAACGCGCCCAGCCGCAGCTCGCCGACCACCTGCCCGCGCTGCGCCTCCAGGTCGGACTGGGCCACCGCGACCTGTGACAGGATGCGCGCCGCGTGCTCGGCGAGCAGCCGCCCCGCGTCGGTGAGCCGCACCCCGCGGCCGTTCCTGGCCAGGAGCTGCTGGCCGACCTCCCGCTCCAGCTTCGCCATCTGCTGCGAGACGGCCGAGGTCGTCACGTGCAGTCCGTCCGCCGCGCCGCTGACCGAGCCGTGCCGGGCCAGGGCGTCGAGGGTGCGCAGGCGCTCCAGATTCAACATGTAAGAGATGCTACGAGGTACCGCGCGAAAATTCTCGATTGTGCTACGAGGTCGGCAGCAGGCATGGTACGACCATGAGCACCGCGACCGCCTCGTCACCGCACCCCTCCGTCCCGGCCGCACGGGACCGCCGGCCCCTGCACTGGCGGGTCCGCTTCGCCTTCCTTTCGCTGATCTGGGGATTCAGCTTCCTGTTCATGAAGGTGGGCACGGAGGGCTTCGCGCCCTTCCAGGTGACCCTGGGGCGTCTGGTGTTCGGCACGGCGGTGCTCGTGGTGGCGATGGCGGTGAAGCGGGAGCGGCTGCCGCGCGGCGCCCGCACCTGGGGGCACCTGGCGGTCGCCGCGTTCTTCCTCAACGCCCTGCCGTTCTCGCTGTTCGCGTACTCGGAGCTGACCATCCCCTCCACGCTCGCGGGCATCTGCAACGCGACCTCACCGCTGTGGGGCATGGCCCTGTCCCTCGTGGCCCTCTCGGAGGACCGCCCGACCCGGGTGCGGGTGGCCGGTCTCGGCCTGGGCTTCCTCGGGGTGCTCACGGTGCTGGGCGCCTGGCAGGGCTTCCACGGACTGGACGCGGGCGGCACGGCGATGGCGCTGCTGGCCTCGCTGAGCTACCCCGTCGGCTGGATCTACGTCCGGCGCACGCTGGCCGGCTCGAGCGAGTCGCATCTGTCGCTGACGGGTGGCCAGCTGCTGCTGGCGACGGTGCAGCTGGCGGTGGTCACCCCGCTGTTCACGGATCTGCCGAGCCGTCTGTCCGTGGTGCCGCTGCTGGCGATCGCCGCGCTGGGCGCGCTGGGCACGGGCGTGGCGATGCTCGTCCAGTACGGCCTGGTCGCCGAGGTCGGCCCGACGACCGCGCAGATGGTCACCTACTTCGTTCCGATCATCGCCACCGCCGCGGGCGTCGCGGTCCTCGGCGAGCAGCTGGCCTGGTCGACCCCGGTCGGCGCGGTGATCGTCCTCGCGGGCGCGGCGCTGACCCAGGCCCGGCCCCGGAGCGGCGACCGGCCCGCCGGGACCGCCGCGGCACGGATCGAGCAGCCGGAAGCGAAGTCCTCCCGGCCCGAGCCCGCGGCCAAGGCGTAGCCATCGGCGGGGCGCCGTCCCGTCAGACGTAGCTCCGCGCGGGCGCCGGTCCGAGGGCCGCCGCCACGGCGTCCGCCAGTGCCGCCACCTCGTGGTCCCGCAGCGTCGAGACGGTGATCCGGATGCCCGGCGGCGCGCTCATCCGGAAGCGGGCGCCCGGGGCGACCGCCCAGCCGGCGTGGAGCAGCCGGGCGACGGCACCGGTCTCGTCCGGCACGGGCACCCACACGTTCATCCCGCTGCGCCCGTGCGCGGCGATCCCCCGTTCGGCCAGCGCGCCGATCAGCGCCGCGCGCCGCCTTCCGTACTCCGCCGCCACTACGCGCGTGTCCGGCGTCCCGTCCCGCCACAGCCGTACGACGGCGCGTTGCAGCAGCAGGCTCACCCAGCCGGGTCCGAGCCGCTGCCGCCCGCGGACCCGGTCGACGGTGGTCTCGTCGCCGGTGAGCACGGCGAGCCGCAGGTCGGGGCCGTACGCCTTGGCGACCGACCGGACGAAGGCCCAGTGCCGGGTCGTGCCGGCCAGGGGGTGCAGGGGGAGGTCGACGATGCCGTGGCCGTGGTCGTCCTCGATCAGCAGGGTCTCCGGGTACTCGCTCAGTACGGCCCGCAGCGCACGCGCACGCGTGGCGCTCACCGCCGCACCGGTCGGGTTCTGCGCGCGGTCCGTCACGATCAGGGCGCGGGCGCCGCCGGAGAGCGCGCGGCGTACGTCGTCGACAAGGGGTCCCTCGTCGTCGACTCCGACGGGCTGTGTGCGCAGGCCGAGGGCGGGCACCAGGTCGAGGACGCTGCCCCACCCCGGGTCCTCGACGGCGACCGTGTCGCCCGGCTTGAGGTGGGCGGAGAGCACCCGTTCGGTGCCGTCGAGCGCTCCGGACAGGACGGCGACGGGTCCGTCCGGCACGCCGTCGGCGTCCAGTGCGGCACGCGCCTCGCGGGCCAGCTCCGGGTCCACGGCCACATGCCCGTACAGCACCGGCTCGCGGTCGCCCTGGTCCGCCGCCCAGGCCAACGCCGGTGCCAGCGGCGGCAGCAGCGCCGGATCCGGGTTGCCGCTCGAGATGTCGCGGACGCCCTCGGGCACGTCCACGCGGATGTTCTCCCGCCCGGTGGTGGCGGGCGCGGGCCGCACCCGGCTGCCGCGCCGCCCGGCGGTCTCGATGACCCCGCGCTCGCGCAGCACCCGGTAAGCGGCCGCCACCGTGTTCGCGTTGACCCCCAGACGGGTCGCCAACTCGCGCATGGGCGGCAGGAGTTGACCGGGTTCGAGGTCACCGGACCCCACCGCACGCTCGACGCTCGCCGCAATCTCCGCTGCGCGCCGCCCTTCGATCGGATATCCTCCTAGCACAAAGCAGATTATGCACTAGTGCAATGGAGATCGCAATGCAGGGGACCCAGCGGCCCACCGCGCCGACCGACGACGCCTACGCCCCCACCGAGCGCACCGTCCCCACCCGCTCGGCGAACCGTGCGTCGTACGACAAGGAACTGGTGCACGCGATACTCGACGAGGGCTACGTCTGCCACCTCGGCTTCGTCCGCGACGGCGCCCCCGTGGTGCTGCCGACGCTGTACGGCCGGGTCGGCGAGCGGCTCTACGTGCACGGCTCGACGGGCTCCCGTCCGCTGCGCATGGCCCGCCAGGCCGCCCCAAAGGGCCCGGCCGAGCCGGGGCTGCCGGTCTGCCTCACGGTCACGCACGTCGACGGCCTGGTGCTGGCCCGTTCGGCCTTCCACCACTCGATCAACTACCGCTCCGTCGTGGTGCACGGCATCGCCCACCAGGTCACCGACCCCGAGGAGAGGCGGACGGCGCTGGACGCGCTGGTCGACCACGTGGTGCCGGGCCGCGCGGCCGACTCCCGCCCCGCCGACACCAAGGAACTGGCGGCGACCGCCGTGCTCCGTCTCGACCTGGAGGAGGTCTCCGCCAAGCTGCGCACCGGCGGGGTGAACGACGAGCCCGAGGACCTCGCCCTCCCCCACTGGGCCGGTGTGGTCCCGGTCCGCCGGGAGTACGGCACTCCGCTCCCCGACGCGGACCTGGCCCCGGGCATCGGACTTCCGGACTACCTCGCGGAACTGTGAGGCGGGGCCGCCGAACCGGCGGCCCCCCTCGTCACACGAGGACCGGTTCCCGCACGGACGCCGACCGTGCCCCGCGCGCCTCCGCGACGGCGAGGCCGCCGACCGACCCGAGCATCAGCGCGGTGCCCACGAGGGTGGCCGCCGTCAGCCGCTCGCCGAGCAGGGTCACCGCCAGCACGGCCGCGCAGACCGGCTCCAGCAGCATGATCACGGAGACGGTGGCGGACCGGACGACGGCCGCGCCCGCGAAGTACAGGGTGTAGGCGAGGGCCGTGGGAACGGTCCCGATGTAGGCCAGCAGCCACAGCAGCCGGAGGGGTTCGGCGGTGTGCGGCACCAGCCCCTCCACCAGCGCGAACGGCAGCAGGCACAGCCCCGCCACCGCGAACGCCCCCACGGTCGTGGCGGACCCGTCGGCCTGGCCCGCACGCCCCCACCGTCGGGTGAGCAGCGTCATGACGCTGTAGCCGGCCGCCGAGAGGAGGGCGAGCAGCACGCCCCACGGGTGCGCGCCGGCCCCGCCGCCGCCGAGGACCAGCACGCCCAGCCCGGCCAGTGCCCCGGCGACGGCGATCAGGCCGGCCCGGCCGAGCCGTTCGCCCAGCGTGAGGCGGGCGCCGAGGGCGATGAGCACGGGTCCGGCGCCGAGCGTGACGACGGTGGCCACCGCCAGTCCGGTGGCCGCCACGGCGTAGAAGTAGGCGGTCTGGAACACGGCCAGGCCGGCACCGGTGGCACCGGCCCGCAGCAGCCCGCGGCCGAGCGGAACGGGCACCGCCGCCCGGACGCGCGGGCGCAGCAGCCGCACGGCGAGCAGCAGCAGCGCACCGGCCGCGCAGCGCCAGAAGGACAGGGCGGCCGGCCCCATGTCACTGGCCCGGTGGACCAGGGAGGCGGCAGCGCCCGCGGTGCCCCAGGCGGCACCGGCGACGATCAGACAGAGCAGGCCACGCCCGATGGGCAGGCCGGAGGAAGCATGCGACACGAGTTTCTCTCCGCCAGGACGCAGAAGTTCGGATGAGGACCCCGGTTCGGCGGGGTCGTCGGACTTCTTCTGCGGGCAGCACCGTTCGGCCCGGCGACGCGCACCGGGCCGGGATCACCGGAGGGCCCGCCTCAGGCGGCCGGGGGCGGAAGAACGAGTGCGTTCGTGTGCATGATCGGGACCCTAGGCCGCCGTACCGCGTGCCGACAACTCTCTTTCCGCCCCGCCGGCCGCCACCGACCGCGCGGGCTCCGCCGGCTCCGCGGGTGCCTTCGCCGGCGTGGAGGACTGCGCGATGAACGCGCCCAGCAGGACGACGGCGCCGCCGACGACCTGCGGCGCGGAGAGGTGCTCGCCGAGCAGCACCCAGGCCAGCACGGTGGCGATGACCGCCTCCAGGCAGGCCACCACGCCCGCCACCTGCGGGGAGAGCCTGCGCACCGACAGCACGCCCGTGATGTACGCGAGGACGGTGGCGACCAGCACGATCCAGACGAGCAGGGCGGCGGCCGGGACCGGGGTGCCGTTCATGTGCGCGGTGCGCGCGAGGACCGGCCAGTCCATGCCCCAGGGGCGGGCCACGGCGGTCAGCACGGCGGCGCCGACGAGGAGTCCGTACGCGATGACGCCGAGCGGGTCGGGCGCCGTGCCGTCGCCCTCGCCTTCCCCGCCGCCGTGGTCGGCCAGCACGAAGTAGCCGACCTGGCAGCAGGCGGCGCCGAGGGCGAGCAGCAGTCCGAGGGCGTCGAAGCTCAGGCCGGACCAGACCTCTACGACGCAGGCGAGCCCGCCGGCCGCGAGGACCACGCCGAGCGCGGCGGCCCGGGTGACCGGCCGCCGCTGCACGAAGCGGACCCAGCCGAGCACCAGGGCCGGCGCCAGGTACTCGATGAGCAGGGCGACCCCCACGGGTATGCGGGAGAGCGCGGCGAAGTAGCAGGCCTGGACGCCCGCCACGGCGAGCAGGCCGAAGCCGGCGAGCAGCGCGGGGCGCCGGCGCAGCAGGGCGCGGTGGCGCACGGCGAGCGGCAGCATGACGAGGGCCGCGCCGGTGACCCTCAGCCACACCACGTGCAGCGGGTCGAGACCTGCCTCGATCAGCGGCTTGGCCGCGACACCGGAGCCCCCGAACGCGAGCGCGGACACGAGCGCGAGGCCGAGCCCGGCACCCTTGCCGGACTGGCGCTTACTGATCCCAGACGTAACCACCGGCACATGATGACAGGCAACGACAGGAGCGTCACCCCCGATGACACCTGTCTCAACGGCTGGACGCGTCAGCCGGGGCCGGACGGCCTCCCCACCGCTTCGTCCAGCCCATGGGTTCCGTCCAGCCGGGTGGCCAGTTCCCGGGCGTCGATGCCCGCGCGGGTGAGGACCTCGACTGCGCGTGCCTGGGGGTCCGCCACGAGGGCGGCGAGCAGGTCGGGGCCGTCGGCCAGGTAGTCGCCGCGCCGTGCGGCGCGCTCGCGGGCGCACTCCAGGGCGGCCGCCGCCAGGGGCGAGCAGCCGTCGGCCCCGGCCGCCGTCGCTCCGGTCACCACGGGCAGCGCGCCGGAGTCCTCGACGCCGCTCTGCCAGCGCAGGCCGTAGCCGATGCTGCGCTGCACGAGGTAGCCGAGCAGCCGGGCGATCCGCGGACCGTCGCCGAGGACGGCGCGCACCTCGGGGCCGGACTCCAGGAGCGCGTGCAGCAGATGGGCGGTGTCGATGTGCCGGTCCCTGTTCCGGACGGCCCTTCTGCGGGCAGCGGCGACCACCGCCGCCAGTTCGGCGCTGAGCCGGACATCGTCGTCCGGACGGCGGCCGCCCCGCTCGTGGGCCGGCGGCCTGGGGATACGGGGTCGCACATCTGCCAGCCCATCAGCCTCCCGCGCCGCGGTCATCCCCGGCGGGAAGCATTTTCGCGTCCCACGGAAAGTGGACCCGCGTGGCCGGAATCTCCTCCTTGCGGAGGAGATCAGGCCTGTGCCTGTGCGGTGCGAGGGTCAGTCCTCGTCGGCCAGGATCAGATACAGCTTCTTGCGGGCCTCGTTGATGACGGCGAGCGCCTTGTCGCGCTGCTCCTTGCTGCCGGTCTTCCAGACCTGGCCGAAGGCCTCCATGAGACCGAAGCCGGCCTGACGGATCTCGCCGAAGGCCTCCCAGTCGATGCCGCGCGAGGCCTCCTCCCAGGGCGCTTCGGGCCCCTCGTCGGCCGCGCTGCGGCCCGGCTCGGTGAGCGAGAACAGTTTCTTGCCGCCCTCGGACTCACTGGTGATCAGCCCCTCGTCCTCCAGCAGCTGGAGCGTGGGGTAGACCGAGCCGGGGCTGGGCTTCCACGCGCCGCCGCTGCGCTCGGCGATCTCCTGGATCATCTCGTAGCCGTGCATCGGACGGTCTTTCAGCAGGGCCAGGATCGATGCCCGTACGTCCCCGCGCCGGGCCCTTCCGCGCGGTCCGCCGCGTCCTCGTCCACCCCAGGGGCCCGGACCGAAACCCGGTCCGAAGCCGGGACCGCCGGGGCCGAAGGGCCCGAACGCCGCACGCCGGCCCTCGAAGCCGCCCCGGCCGCGCCACGGGCCGTCCTGCCGGTGTCCACGCTCGAATCCGTGGGTGTGCATCGCCACCACTCCATCCCATCGTCGATCTGTCGCGATGCCTCAACGATATATCGGAAACAAGTCTCCGACAACCCTCTTCCGAGCTGCTCGCTCCCCCGATCCGTGGCCGCCGTCCGCGAATTGGCCTTGGCCCGCGCCGTCCCGTACGTCCTACCGTCGGGACATGCGGATTCGAATCGTCGACGCCTTCACCGACCGTCCCTTCTCCGGCAACCCGGCGGGGGTCCTCCTCCTCGACGCCTTCCCCGAGGACGACTGGCTCCAGAAGGTGGCCCTGGAGGTCAACCACGCCGAGACGGCCTTCGCGCACCGGCTTCCCGAGGGCGGCGAGGCCGACTGGGCGCTGCGCTGGTTCACCCCCGCCACCGAGGTCGCGATGTGCGGGCACGCCACGCTCGCCACCGCACACGTCCTGCACACCACCGGCGCCCACACCGGACCGGTGCGCTTCGCCACGCGCAGCGGTGTGCTCATCGCGACGCCCGCCGGGGACGGCGCGATCACCCTGGACTTCCCCACCGCCCCGCTCACGCCGGTCGAGGTGCCGGACGGGGTCGCCGAGGCCCTCGGCGCCGAGCCCCGCACCGCCTTCGACACCGGCCCGAACGTGGGCGACCTGCTGCTGGAACTCGCCGACGAGAAGACCGTCCGGAGCCTCGACCCCGACCACAAGGCCCTGGCCGCCTACTCCTCGCGCGGCATCATCGCCACCGCCCGCGCCGAGGAGACCGCCCGCCGCCACGACTTCGTCTCCCGCTGCTTCTTCCCGAACGTCGGCATCGACGAGGACCCGGTCACCGGCAGCGCCCACACCGCCCTGGCGCCCTACTGGTCGGAGCGTCTCGGCCGGACGGACCTCACCGGCCTCCAGGCCTCCCGGCGCTCCGGCCGGGTCCGCACGGGGCTGCGCGGCGCCCGCACGCTGCTCACCGGCCACGCCGTGACGGTCATCGAGGGGGAGCTGCACGCCTGAGCGCCCGCGTCCGGCGTGCGGGGCCGCTCGCACGAAGGGGGCGTACGACGGCGTCGTACGCCCCGCCCCCACTCGGACCACGAGCGCCGCGGGCCGCTCGCACGGGCCACGGCCGCCCGCCTCACGCCGTGGGCAGCCAGCCCACCTTCCCGGCCAGCAGGGCGTAGCCCACGAAGGCGCCGATGTCGAGCAGCGAGTGCGCCACGACCAGCGGGCCGACCCGCCCCCACCGGCGGTAGAGCCAGACGAAGACCACGCCCATCACCATGTTGCCGACGAAGCCGCCGACGCCCTGGTAGAGGTGGTACGAGCCGCGCAGCACGGAACTGGCGACCAGCGCCGTCCCCGGCGTCCAGCCGAGGCCGCCCAGCCGGCGCAGCAGATAGCCGACCACGATGACCTCTTCCAGGACCGCGTTCTGGATCGCGGACAGGACCAGCACCGGGTACTTCCACCAGACCGGCGGCAGCGCCTCGGGCACCACCGTCAGATTGAAGCCGAGGCCACGGGCGGCCAGATAGAAGGCGATTCCGGTGCTGCCGATCACCGCGGCGATCGCGGCGCCCCGGCCGAGATCCGGCCAGGGACGGGTGCGGTCGAAGCCGAGCGTGCGCAGGCTCTCGCCCTCGCGGAGCAGCAGGTGGGCGACCAGGGCGACGGGGACGAGCGCGGTGGCGATCCCGAAGAGCTGCCAGGCGAGATCGAGCCAGGGGCGGCCGGGTGCGGCCGAGGCGTTGAGGGTGGCGGCCTGGTCCTTGAGGCCGCCGGGTCGGGTGACCGATCCGACAAAGCTGATCAGGGCGGAGACCCCGCTCGCCCCGAGAGAGAGGGCGAGCACGAGCAGTGTCTCGTCACGGAGCATCCGCCGCGACAGCCGCTCCCGTGGAGCGGCCTCGTCCGTCGGCCCCATCCTCTCCTGCACGCTGTGCCTCCCGTACACCGTTCTGAGAGGTCACAGCTTGCCCCATCCGCCCCGCCGGGGCGCGGGCGCCCCCGCCGGCTCAGCCCAGCGGGACCGGCGCGGGCAGGCCGACCGGCCAGGTGTGGACCGGCTCGCCCAGCCACATCAGCTCGCAGTAGCGCCGCGTCGTGGCGGCCAGGGCCTCGTCCCTGGTGAGACCGCTCTCCACGCCCTGGTGGAAGGTGGCCGCCTGCCACTGGGCGCCGTTGGTCCGGTGCCGGCACCGCTCCTCGATCACACCGAGATAGCGGTCCCGGTCCACCGCCTCCACGCCCCACGCGTCCAGACCGGCCTCGGCGAGCGGCAGCAGTTCGTCGCGGACGAGGGTGACCGCGTCGACCTCGACCGTGCCGGAGTAGCGGCCGCGCCGGGGCCAGCTGAACCGGGCGTCGATCCCGTACCGGCAGGCCGCGTCGAAGTTGGCGGCCGCGGCCTCGAAGGGCAGCCGGGTCCACACGGGCCGTGACTCCTCGGCGAGCGCGCGGACGAGGCCGTAGTAGAAGACGGCGTTGGCGATCACGTCGGTGACGGTGGGCCCGGCGGGCAGCACCCGGTTCTCCACCCGCAGGTGCGGCACGCCGTCGGCGATGTCGTAGACCGGCCGGTTCCAGCGGTAGACGGTGCCGTTGTGCAGGACGAGTTCGGCCAGTCTGGGGACACCGCCGGCGTCGAGCGCCTCGAGGGGGTCCTCCTCGTCGCAGATCGGCAGCAGCGCGGGGAAGTAGCGCAGGTTCTCCTCGAAGAGGTCGTGCGCGGAGGAGATCCACCGCTCACCGAACCAGGTGCGCGGCCGCACGCCCTGCGCCTGGAGCTCGGGCGGGCGGGTGTCGGTGGACTGCTGGAACAGCGGGGGCCGCGACTCCCGCCACAGCTCGCGCCCGAAGAGAAAGGGCGAGTTGGCGCCCACGGCGATCTGCGCGGCGCACGCCGCCTGCGCCGCGTTCCACACGTCGGCGAAGCGGCCGGGGGTGACCTGGAGGTGCAGCTGCACGGAGGTGCAGGCGGCCTCGGGGACGATGGATTTCGAGGTGCAGGTCAGCCGCTCCACGCCCTCGATGTCCAGGGCGAAGTCCTCACCGCGTGCCGCCACGATCTGGTCGTTGAGCAGCGTGTAGCGGTCGACGTCGGAGAGATTGGAGGAGACCAGGTCGTCGCGGTCGAGCGTCGGAAGAATACCGATCATCGCTATCGACGCGTCGACCTCTCCGGCTTTTCGGTCGGCATATGCCAGTGACGTCCTCAACTCCTCGGCCAGCCGGTCGAATACCCGCCCGCCCAACCGGTGCGGGGCGATGTTCACCTCCAGATTGAACATGGCGAGTTCCGTCTGGAAGTCCCGGCTCGCGATGCGCTCGAGTACTTGCGCATTCAGCATTTTCGGCATGCCGTCCGACCCGACGAGATTCAATTCGATCTCCAGCCCCATGAGGTTCTTGGGGCGGTCGAACCGCTTCTCCTCCAGCAACCGCTCCAGCCCCTTCAGACACCGCCGGAGCTTGGCGCGGTAGCGGTTGCGATCCGACAGGTCGAACTCTCCTGCCACGACCTTCTCCCCCATCGCAGCGTCCCTCCTCGCTCGGGCGGGCCGAGGATCCGGCCGCCGGGGTCCCGGTCAGGTGGGATGATGCCCCACGAACGCGATCGATAACGTCCCGTCGCCGCCCCGCACCGACTACTCTGGTGCCAAATGACCGTCCGGCACATTCACGGGGCATGGGGCAGCGAGCAAGAACGAGTACCCCGGAGATCTCGTGAAAAACGCCGACGACAACAAGCCGACCGCTGCGCGGACAGAACCCGAGGTCATCGCGGTGCGCCCGACTCGGAAGCGGGATCAATCCCGCGAATCTCCGGCTGAATAGCGACTTGTTGTTCACGCCGGAAACAGCTAGATGAAACATCGCGTGAACATGTGTCGTATAAACTCTGCTGAACGGCAGAAGGTTGGCGCCCGCGGCCCTGGACCCGCGGTCCGGGTCATGTCCGGCATGCCGCGCTCCGCAACTCCTCGTACACCCCTCGTACGCGAGGCCCCGGCCCCGCCCCCTCCTGCCCCCGAGAGCTGACAGCGTCGTCCGCCCCACCCGCCCCGCCCTCGCGCCACCCTGCCTGTCGAATGAGAGGCGACCCACCATGCCGCTGCATGTCCCGCCGGCTCCCGCGCCCGCACTTCGCTCCGTCCTCACGGCCCTCGGTTCCCCCACCGCGGTCCGTGAGGCGCCCACGCCCGCGCTCCGCGCCGCGCAGGGCCCGGCCACTCCAGAACTCCCGCTTCCGGTGCACGTACTGGACCGGATCACCCCCGAGGGGATCTCCGCGACCCGGCTGGCCGGATGGCGCTTCCTGATCCGCGTCGGCGACCAGGCGGTGGCCGCCGCCGAGACCAGGCTGACCCCCGACGGCTGGGCCTTCTCCCACTTCTTCGAGGGTCCCTACATCACCTCGACCGAACGCGCGCTGCGTCAGGCGGAGAACCTCGGTCAGCCCTACCAGCCGCGCCTGCTGTCCCTGCCCAGCCTGTACATGCTCACCCTGTGGCTGCACGGCGACCTCGCCGACGACGGCGCCGACGGCCACCCGGACCCCGCCGACCTGCTCGTACCGCTGGCTCCGGCCCCGCCCGGGATACCGGCCCACGTGCCGCACCGGGTCGCCGAACTGCTCCCGGTCCTCACCCATCGGGTGACTCCCACTCCCGTACGGCTCATGGGCTCGCCCGCCTGACGTCCCGCGCGCCGACGCCCTCGCGCCGCCCCGGACCGTCTCGCGCCGCCCCGGACCACCTCGTCGTACCCCGCTGCCGGATCCCCCGGGAGCGGGGTACGACGCCGTTCACGGCCCGATGGCCCGACCGGACTAGCCCCATCCGGCCACACCGAACCATCCGAAGAGGCCGTGCGTCCGGGATGAACCGCTCAGGCGGGTGAGGCGTCTCCAACCTGTGAGAAGCGGTGCCGTGAAATGCCTGCGGAAACACGCTCGTGGGGCAACACTGGTTTCAGTCCGACTCATCCAACGGGGGGCGGCCATGGAGAGTGCCACCAGCCGCGAAACGCACACACCGACCATTCCGGACCAGACGACAGAGCGAAAGATCCCACCCATGTGCCAGCACCAGCCACCGTGTCCGTCAGCCGACTCCGCCGACCGGGAATCCGCCCGCCTCGCGGCGCACCACCCGGAGCAGGGCTGGAGCCTGCTGTGCAACGGCGTTCTTCTCTTCGAGGACACCGGTGAGCTTCTGCCGGACGGTCAGATCATCGCCCCGCACCGCCCGCTGGGCGCCGACCGGGTGATGACCGCGGCCTGAGCACGAGGGCGGCCACGGCCCGGGCGCACCCGGTGCGCCGGAGACGGGCCGGAGAGCCGCCCGGCACGACGAGGGGCCGGCTCGCACGGTGTGCGAGGGCCGGCCCCGACGCATGTCCCGCCGCGACTACGAACCGTAGCCGTCCGGCGACCCGGTCACCCGCCGAGCGCGTCGCGCAGCGCCTGGTAGGCCGGCTTGGGCCGCAGCTGCTCGTCCCACGGCAGCGCGGCGCCCTCCCCGGCGAAGACCCCCGGGATCCACGAGTACTTGTCGGTGAAGTCCCAGACGGTGACGCCGACGCAGCGCCGCACCGCCAGGCACGCCCGCGTCAGGTCCCCGTACCAGGTGGCCTGTTCGGCCAGCTTCTCGTCGGTGGCCGGCAGCTGCATCCGGACGTCGACCTCGGTGAGCGCGGTGTCGAGGCCGAGGCGGGAGAAGCGGCGCAGGTTGTCCTCGATCGTGGTCGGATAGCCGTACTGGAGCGCGAGGTGCGTCTGGAAGCCGACGCCGTCCAGCGGGACGTGCTCCGCCTTCAGCTGCTTGACGAGGTTGTAGTAGGCGTCGCTCTTCGGGCCGACGGCCTCGATGTTGTAGTCGTTGAGGTACAGCTTGGCGTGCGGGTCGGCCTCGTGGGCCCAGCGCAGCGCGTCCGCGATGTAACCGGGGCCGAGGGTCTTGTACCAGATCGTGTCCCGGTAGGTGCCGTCCTCGTTGAAGGCCTCGTTCACCACGTCCCAGGAGTAGACCTTGCCCCGGTAGTGGCGCACTTCGGCGGTGATGTGCTTCTTCAGCACGGCGCGCAGCTCGGACGGGGTCCACTCGCGCGAGGTGAGCCAGGCGGGCAGCTGGCTGTGCCAGACCAGGGTGTGGGCGCGCACCTGCTGGTGGTTGGCGCGGGCGAGCTTCACGATCTCGTCGCCCTTGGACCAGTCGAAGACGCCCTGCTGCGGCTCGGTGTTCTCCCACTTCATGCCGTTGCCCGGCGTGATCATGTCGAACTCGCTGCCGAGGATCTTCGTGTAGGCGCTGTCGGTCAGCTCGGGGTTGTCGGTGGCGCTGCCGAAGTAGCGGCCCTGGCGGTGGGCGAGGTCGGCGAGGCTGGGCGTCCGCTCATGGGCCTGGGCCGCGGGGCCGGTGGCGACGCCGCCGGCCACGAGGGCTGCGGCGAGCGCTCCGGCGAATCTGAGGCGAACGGTGGTCCGTGACATGGTGCGACTCCTCGTTCTGTTCCGAAACTTTCGGCTCATGTCCAGAAAGCTGCGGTGCACCCTAGGGACACGCGCGCACGCTCGGCAAGCCCTCGTCAGACGCGGATTCGCGGGCAACTCCGCCCGCCCGCCGGGCTGCCGAGGGCGCCGGCGGGGCTTCAGGCGGGCCGCGGGCGGTAGTCGAACCAGTCGAAATCGGCGCTGCCCTCGGTGGCGTACATGCCGATCACCCGCCCGGTGAAACCGGTGGCGACCTGCGTGGACAGATAGCGGCCGTCGAGTTCCGCCAGGGGTACGGTCCGCTCGCCGGTCTCGACCGAGAAGGCGATCGCGTCGGGGCCGCCCGACCGGAGACCGGGCGCCTGTCCGCCGGCGGCCGTCCCGGTGGGCGGCGGCACCTCGGACGTTCGGATCTGCACGTGCAGGGTGAGCGGTCCCGGCGGCACCGGGTGTTCGGCGATCCGCTGCCGCACCGGCCCGATACGGGCGACGACGCTCGCCACTCCCCCGCCGATCTCCAGGTCGTAGTGGTGCGCCTCGTCCAGGCGGACGGACAGTCCGGCGCGTCCCGAGCCGGGGTCCAGACGGGCCGACGCCCGGCAGTCCGGGTGCTGCTGCCTGCGCCCGACGAGGGTGTGGCCCGGGCGGTCGAGGCTGTCGCCGGTCGCGGTCAGCCTCAGCCACCCCGGGCGCCGGCTCAGCGACCAGGAGCCGTCCGGCCTGCTGCGCGGGGAGATCCAGTACGGCGCGAGGGCCGGCGCGTCGAAGTCGTCCCGGGCGGGCTCGGGCGGGACCGGGTGCCAGGCCGCCGGGGCCGGATGGCTCTCGCGCACCGGGCCGACCGTCGGCCATCCGTCCACCCACCGCACCGGCGCCAGGAACGTCTCCCGGCCGAGCACGTGGAACTCCGGGAAGTAGCCCCGGGGACGGGTGCCCAGGAGCAGCATCCACCAGGTGCCGTCCGCGGCCTGGACCAGGTCGGCGTGGCCGGTGCACTGGATCGGCCGGTCGGTGCTGCGGTGGGACAGGATCGGGTTGTGCGGCGCCGGTTCGTAGGGCCCGCGCGGGGAGCGGGCGCGGGCGATCGAGACGCTGTGGCCGTGCGCGGTGCCGCCCTCGGCGAGCATGAGGTACCACCAGTCCCCCACGCGGTACAGGTGCGGCGCCTCGGGATGCTGCATCCCCGTCCCCGACCACACCTTCAACGGCCCTTCCAGCACCTTTCCGCTCTGCGGGTCGATCCGGGCCAGCCCCACTCCGGCCACGGCGCACCAGCAGGTTCCGTCGTCGTCCCAGGCGAGGTCGGGGTCGATGCCGGGCAGGTCGATCCAGACCGGGTCCGACCAGGGGCCCTCCGGGCGTTCGGCGGTGACCAGGAAGTTCCCGCCGCCTCCGACGTTGGTGGTGATCACGTGGAAGCGGCCGTCGTGGTGACGGATCGTCGGGGCGTAGATCCCCGCCGAGGCCGGCAGGTCGTCCGGCAGCGGCAACTGCCCGGGGCGGTCGAGGACATTGCCGATCAGGCGCCAGTGGACCAGGTCGCGGCTGTGGAACAGCGGGACGCCGGGGAAGTACTCGAAGCTGGAGCACACGAGGTAGTAGTCCTCGCCCACCCGGCACACGCTGGGGTCGGGATGGAAGCCGGGGATCACCGGGTTGTCGTACGTCCGCATGGGAGTCGAGCCCCTTTCAGGAGGTCGAAGCGAAGCGATCCGAGTCGAAAATTTCGAAACTGTTGACGAATGTTTATGGCAGTCGCACTGTAGATGTGGCGCGGAGGGCGGACAAGGGAGCCGATCAAGGGGGCGGCACGGCCGGCCGCGCTGCCACGGCGTCAAGAACGGTCGGCGTCGCGTCAGGGGCGTGTCAACGGCGGTTGCCGCGGCGCGTGCGGGCTCTAGCGTCGATGTCATGAGGCAGCACGGCAACGACGTACGACCGGGTACCGGCACACCCGCGCACCGCCCCGGCCGGGTGGCGTACGACCGTCACTGGGCGCGGGACCTGCACACCTCGGTCTGCTCCTCGGTGGCACTGTGCGGCCTGCTGCTCCTGTTCGACTGGGGCACGGGCAACCTGACCTGGGCGCGCGGCGCTCTGTGGTGCGCGCTCGGGGCGCTGCTCTTCCTGGTGCTCTGCCCGCCCCTCGTGTGCGCCGGCGAGGGCTGGCTCGCCATTCGTTCGCCGCTGCGCCGCCGCAGGGTCCGTACCGACCTGCTGGTGTCGGTGCGCGTCACGGACGGCGTCTCCCGGCGGCTGGTCCTGCGGGACGTCTTCGGCGCCCGCGTCGAGATCGACCCACGGGTCCTGCTGGACAACCCCGGCCTGTGGTACCGCTTCGAGGAGGACGCGCGGACGTCGGCGGCCGGCGGCCTGCTGCGGTGCGGGGCGAGCGCGCTGCGGGACCTCGCGGAGCAGGTCGACCGCGAGACCGCGCTGACGGTGTTCCGCGTCTCCGGGCTCGAGCCATGACGCCTCCGGGGGTTCGGTCGCCTCCGGGGTTCGGTCGCCTCCGGGCTTGCGGCCATGGTTGTGCCCCGGCCGGCCGAACGCGGACGAGCCGTCCGGCCCACCTGCTCCTGAGGCCCGCCCCGCCGTCGGCGCGGCCATTCTTAACGGAAGATTGACGCCCGCCCGCCCCGGTACGCGTGGGCCCGTGCGTCACGCTCTGCATACGCTGGTGCCCCGTCCGCGTGAGGGCCTGATCCACACGCTGAGCCGCACATCAGGAGCAGGGCCCATGGCCACCACCGAACACCCTCCCAGTCGTCTGCGTGCCTGGATGCTGGAGGGCCTGTCCGACATGGGCAAGGGCGTGCAGCAGGCACCGCACGCCGCGCCGGAGCCCCCGCACAAGGGGCAGCGGTGGTGGCGCGTGATGTGCCTGACCGGTGTCGACTACTTCTCGACACTGGGCTACCAGCCGGGCATCGCGGCCCTCGCCGCCGGTCTGCTGTCGCCGGTCGCGACCCTGGTGCTGGTCCTGGTCACGCTCGTCGGGGCCCTGCCGGTGTACCGCAGGGTCGCCGAGGAGAGCCCCCGTGGCGAGGGCTCGATCGCCATGCTGGAGCGGCTGCTGTCGTTCTGGCAGGGCAAGCTGTTCGTGCTGACCCTGCTCGGCTTCGCCGCCACCGACTTCCTGATCACCATCACCCTGTCGGCGGCCGACGCCTCGACGCACCTGGTGGAGAACCCCCATCTGACCGGTGCGCTGCACAGCCACCAGATGCTCGTCACGCTCTTCCTGGTGGCGCTGCTGGGTGCGGTGTTCCTCAAGGGGTTCCTGGAGGCGATCGGGGTCGCGGTCGCGCTGGTCGGCATCTACCTGGCGCTGAACGTCGTCGTGGTGGTCGTCGGCCTGTGGCACGTCGTCACCGCCGGTCATGTGGTGGCCGACTGGTCCAGCGCCCTGACCGCCCAGCACAGCAGCGTCTTCGCCATGGTCGGCGTGGCCCTGCTGGTCTTCCCCAAGCTCGCGCTCGGCCTGTCCGGCTTCGAGACCGGCGTCGCCGTGATGCCGCACGTGCAGGGCGACCCGCAGGACACCGAGGAGCGCTCGACCGGCCGGATCCGGGACACCAAGAAACTCCTCACCACGGCCGCGCTCATCATGAGCGGCTTCCTGATCACCACCAGTTTCATCACCACGCTGCTGATCCCGGCGCCGGAGTTCGAGCCCGGCGGCAAGGCCAACGGGCGTGCGCTGGCCTACCTGGCCCACCACTACCTCGGGAACGTCTTCGGCACCGTGTACGACGTCTCGACCATCGCGATCCTGTGGTTCGCGGGCGCTTCCGCGATGGCCGGGCTGCTCAATCTGATGCCGCGCTACCTGCCCCGTTACGGCATGGCCCCGCACTGGGCCCGGGCGGTGCGGCCGATGGTCATCGTCTTCACCCTGATCGGCTTCCTGGTCACCTGGATCTTCGACGCCGACGTCGACAAGCAGGGCGGCGCGTACGCCACCGGTGTGCTCGTCCTGATCAGCTCCGCGGCGATCGCGGTGACCATCGCCGCCCACAGGGCCGGGCAGCGCAAGTGGACCATCGCGTTCGCGGTGATCTCGACGGTGTTCCTCTACACCACCGTCGTCAACGTCATCGAACGCCCGGACGGTGTGAAGATCGGTGCCTGCTTCATCGTCGGCATCATCCTGGTCTCGCTGCTGTCCCGGCTGGCCCGTGCCTTCGAGCTGCGCGTGACCAGCGTGACGATGGACCCGATGGCGGAACGATTCGTCAGGGACATCGCCAGCCGCAGGATCCGCTTCATCGCCAACAAGCCCGGACGCCGGGACAAGGCCGAGTACCGCGACAAGATCGAGCAGATCCGCTCCGACAACGACATCCCGGACACGGAGGACTTCGTCTTCGTCGAGGTGACGGTCACCGACCCCTCCGAGTTCGAGGCCGGCCTCACGGTGCGCGGCGAGGTGCTGCACGACCGCTACCGCGTGCTGACCCTGGAGTCCTCCTCCATCCCCAACGCCCTGGCCGCCCTCCTCCTGCACGTCCGCGAGACGACGGGCTGCACCCCGCACATCTACTTCGAGTGGACCGAGGGCAACCCGTTCCGCAACTTCCTGCGCTTCTTCCTCTTCGGTCAGGGCGAGGTCGCGCCGGTCACCCGTGAGGTGCTGCGCGAGGCGGAGCCGGACCGGGCCAGGCGGCCGCGCGTGCACACGGGCTGACCCGGCCGGCCACCGACCCGGCGTCCACGGTTCCGCGCCGACGGCCCTATCGTGACCGGCATGCAGTCCTACACGATCGGCCAGGCGGCCCGTCTGCTCGGCGTCAGTGCGGACACCGCACGCCGCTGGGCGGACGCGGGCCGGGTGGCCACCCACCGCGACGAGAGCGGACGGCGGCTCGTCGACGGCCGCGACCTCGCCGCCTTCTCGGTCGAACTGGCCCGCTCCGGCGGAGGTGACGAGGAGGTCTCCTACACCTCGGCCCGCAACGCCTTCCCCGGGATCGTGACGGCCATCAAGCTCGGCGACGTGGCGGCACAGGTCGAGATCCAGGCGGGACCGCACCGCCTGGTCTCGCTGCTCACCCGGGAGGCCGTCGAGGAACTGGGCCTGGAGGTCGGCATGGAGGCCACGGCCCGCGTGAAGTCGACAAACGTACATATCGACCGGACGTAGCCGACGGACCCGGCCGACCGGACCCTCCGCCGTACAAACGCACATGCCATGCCAAGCCGTCGACCGGCCAGCTCATGCGAAGCCACAGGAGACTTATCCCTCGCAGATGCGGCAGTATCATCGCGGCACGGCCTCACTTCGGCCGTGGCAGGGCGCGACACCTTCCGTGCGGCAGCAGAGGAGTAGATCCGTGATGACCCGTTCCGTGCGCCGGACCCGGACACTGCAGGTGGCCGGTGCGGGGGCCGCAGCTCTGCTGGCTCTCAGCGGCTGCTCCTCCGCGTCCTCCTCCGACGGCTCGTCGTCGTCCGGGTCCGGATCGGCGACGTCCTCCTCCGGGAAGGTGACCGGCACGGTGACCGTCTTCGCCGCCGCCTCCCTCAAGGAGAGCTTCACGGCGCTGGGCAAGGAGTTCGAACGACAGCACCCGGGCACCGAGGTCACCTTCAACTTCGGCGGCAGCGACACCCTCGCCGCGAGCATCACCGGCGGTGCACCCGCCGACGTCTTCGCCGCCGCCAGCGCCAAGACCATGAAGATCGTGACCGACGGGAAGGACACGGCCGGCGCCCCGGCCACCTTCGTCCGCAACCAACTGGAGATCGCGACCCTGCCCGGCAACCCCGACAAGATCTCCTCCCTGAAGGACCTGACCGGGTCCGGGCTGAAGGTCGTCCTGTGCGACAAGGCGGTGCCCTGCGGAGCCGCCGCGCAGAAGGCACTCACCGCCGCCGGCCTCCAGCTCACCCCGGTCTCCTACGAGCAGGACGTCAAGTCCGCGCTGAACAAGGTGGTCCTGAAGGAGGCCGACGCCGCGGTGGTCTACAAGACGGATGTGAAGGCGGCCGGTGGCAAGGTGGAGGGCGTGGAGTTTTCCGAGGCGGCCGAGGCCGTGAACGACTACCCGATCGCCCTTCTGGACCACGGACGCGACTCCGCGGCGGCCAAGGCGTTCATCGCGCTGGTGCGCTCCGCCGAGGGCCAGAAGGTCCTGACGCGGGCCGGGTTCCTCAAGCCGTGACCACGACCCACGACACCGGCACGGTGACCCTGGAGAACGGGCCACGGCGCCGGCGTGTCCCCCGGGGCGTCCCGCTCCCCCTACTGGTGCCCGCGCTGGTGGGCCTGGCGTTCCTGCTGCTGCCGCTGCTGGCCCTGCTGATCCGCGCCCCCTGGCGCAGCCTGCCCGGCCAGCTGACCAGTCCGGAGGTGTGGCAGGCGCTCCAGCTGTCCCTGATCAGCGCCACCGCCGCCACCGCCGTCAGCCTGGTGCTCGGCGTCCCGCTGGCCTGGCTGCTGGCCCGGACCGAGTTCCCCGGACGCGGCCTCGTACGGGCCCTGGTGACGCTGCCGCTGGTCCTGCCGCCGGTGGTGGGCGGTGTGGCGCTGCTGCTGGCGCTGGGGCGCAACGGGGTCGTCGGACAGTGGCTGGACTCCTGGTTCGGGATCACCCTGCCGTTCACCACGGCCGGTGTGGTGGTCGCGGAGGCGTTCGTGGCCATGCCGTTCCTCGTCATCAGCGTGGAGGGCACGCTGCGCGCCGCGGACCCGCGCTACGAGGAGGCGGCCACCACGCTGGGCGCGTCCCGCTTCACCGCGTTCCGCCGGGTCACCCTGCCGCTGATCGCGCCGGGCATCGCCGCGGGTGCCGTGCTGGCCTGGGCGCGGGCGCTCGGCGAGTTCGGTGCGACGATCACCTTCGCCGGCAACTTCCCCGGCCGTACCCAGACCATGCCCCTGGCGGTCTACCTGGCCCTGCAGAACGATCCGGCCGCCGCGATCGCGCTGAGCCTGGTGCTGCTCGCGGTGTCGATCGCGGTGCTCGCGGGTCTGCGGGACCGCTGGACGACGGCGTCCTCATGAGGCCGCCGCGGATCCCCCGCACGAACCATCGCGCATCCTGGACGATCACCTCATGACGGACATCGACGAGACCACGAGCGGCGTCCGCGCCGAGAACCCGCGGGGTGCCGGGCTGGACGCCCGGCTCGTCGTCGACCGCGGCGCCTTCCGTCTCGACCTGACGCTCACCGCCGCCCCCGGCGACGTCGTGGCCCTGCTCGGCCCGAACGGCGCCGGCAAGACCACGGCCCTGCGCGCCCTGGCCGGCCTGGTCCCCCTCACCGGCGGCCATCTGCGCCTGGACGGCGCCACGCTGGACCGTACGCCGCCGGAGGCGCGTCCGGTCGGGGTCGTCTTCCAGGACTACCTGCTCTTCCCGCACCTGTCCGCCCTGGACAACGTGGCCTTCGGGCCGCGCTGCCGGGGCGCGAGCAAGGCGGAGGCCCGTGCGCAGGCCGCCGAGTGGCTGGCGCGCATGGGCCTGGCCGACCACGCCGGCGTCAAGCCGCGCAGGCTCTCCGGAGGCCAGGCCCAGCGGGTGGCCCTGGCCCGCGCCCTGGCCACCCGGCCCCGGCTGCTGCTCCTGGACGAGCCGCTCGCCGCGCTGGACGCCCGGACGCGCCTGGAGGTGCGGGCCCAGCTCCGCCGGCACCTCGCCGAGTTCGAGGCCGTCGCCGTCCTGGTCACCCACGACCCGCTGGACGCGATGGTACTGGCGGACCGGCTCGTCGTCGTCGAGCACGGGCGCGTGGTGCAGAAGGGGGCCCCGTCGGACATCGCCCGCCGTCCGCGCACGGACTACATCGCGCAGTTGGTCGGCCTGAACCTGTATCGCGGGCAGGCCGAGGGCCACACCGTACGGCTGGAGGGCGGCCCGGTCCTCGCCACCACCGAAGACCTGTCCGGACCCGCCTTCGTCGCGTTCCCGCCGGGCGCCGTCACCCTCTACCGGGACCGGCCCTCCGGCTCCAGCGCGCGCAATCTGTGGCGGTGCGAGGTCGCGGGCCTGGAAACGCACGGCGACCAGATCCGTGCGGACCTCACCGGCGAGCTGGCCCTCGCCGCCGACCTGACCACGGTCGCCGCGGCGGAACTCGATCTGCACCCGGGCGCGGTCGTCTGGGCCACGGTCAAGGCGGCCCAGACCCACGCCTACCCGGCCTGACGGGCCCACAGCCGCCTGACGCGGGCCCACCGGGCCCAACCCCGCCCGCCTGACTCACCAAGGGGCCCCTGCCCGGCCGAAAAAGCCGGACAGGGGCCCCCTGTGCTTCTCACGGCGGCTCCGACGGCCGCCCGGGTGGCTCTGCGCCGCTCAGTCCTCGTACGCGTCCAGCGGCGGGCAGGAGCAGACCAGGTTCCGGTCGCCGAAGGCCTGGTCGATGCGGCGCACCGGCGGCCAGTACTTGTCCGCCACCGAGACACCGGCCGGGAAGAGCGCCTCCTCACGGCTGTAGGCGTGCTTCCACTCCCCGCCGAGCGCGGCCGCGGTGTGCGGGGCGCCGCGCAGCGGGTTGTCCTCCGCGGGCCACTCGCCGGAGCCGACCTTCTCGATCTCGGCGCGGATCGCGATCATCGCGTCGCAGAAGCGGTCCAGCTCGGCCAGGTCCTCCGACTCGGTCGGCTCGATCATCAGCGTGCCGGCCACCGGGAAGGACATCGTCGGCGCGTGGAAGCCGTAGTCGATCAGTCGCTTGGCCACGTCGTCCACGCTCACACCGGTCGCCTTGGTCAGCGGCCGCAGGTCGATGATGCACTCGTGCGCGACCAGGTTGCCGGGGCCTGTGTAGAGCACCGGGTAGTGCGGCTCCAGGCGCTTGGCGACGTAGTTGGCGCTGAGGACCGCGACCTGCGTGGCGCGCTTGAGGCCCTCCCCGCCCATCAGCCGGACGTACGCCCAGGAGATGGGCAGGATGCCCGCCGAGCCCCAGGGCGCGGCCGAGATCGGACCGACGCCGGTCTCGGGTCCGGCCTCGGGCTGCATCGGGTGGTTGGGCAGGTACGGCGCCAGGTGGGAGCGTACGGCGACCGGGCCGACGCCGGGACCGCCGCCGCCGTGCGGGATGCAGAACGTCTTGTGCAGGTTCAGGTGGGAGACGTCGCCGCCGAAGTGGCCCGGCTTGGCGAGGCCGACCAGGGCGTTGAGGTTGGCGCCGTCGACGTAGACCTGACCGCCGGCGTCGTGCACCTGGGCGCAGATGTCGGCGACGTGCTCCTCGAACACACCGTGCGTCGAGGGGTAGGTGATCATCAGCACGGCCAGCTGGTCGCGGTGCTGCTCGATCTTCGCCCGCAGGTCCTCGACGTCGATCTCGCCGTCCTCGGCGGTCTTCACGACGACGACCTTCATGCCGGCCATCACGGCGCTGGCGGCGTTGGTGCCGTGCGCGGAGGACGGGATGAGGCAGACGGTGCGCTGGTCGTCGCCGTTGGCGCGGTGGTAGCCGCGGACGGCGAGCAGGCCGGCGAGTTCGCCCTGCGAGCCGGCGTTGGGCTGGAGCGAGACCTTGTCGTAGCCGGTGACCTCGGCGAGCCGGTCCTCCAGCTCGTGGATGAGGGTGAGGTAGCCCTGCGCCTGCTCGGCGGGCGCGAAGGGGTGCAGCCCGCCGAACTCGGGCCAGGTGACCGGTTCCATCTCCGTGGTCGCGTTGAGCTTCATGGTGCAGGAGCCCAGCGGGATCATGCCGCGGTCGAGCGCGTAGTCGCGGTCGGCCAGCTTGCGCAGGTAGCGCAGCATCGCGGTCTCGGAGCGGTGCTGGTGGAAGACGGGGTGGGTGAGGTAGGCGTCGGTGCGCAGCAGGGTCTCGGGCAGGGCGTCCGCGGCGGCGGCGTCCAGCGCCTCGATGCGGGCCTCGACGCCGAAGGCGGACCACACGCTGCGCAGCTGCGCCCGGTTGGTGGTCTCGTCGCAGGCGATGGAGACGTGGTCGGCGTCCACCAGGCGCAGGTTCACGCCGGCCTCGCGGGCGGCGGCGACGACCTCGGCGGCCCGGCCCTCGGCCCTGACCGTGATCGTGTCGAAGTAGGCGCCGTGGACGACCTCGGCACCGCCCGCCTTCAGGCCCTCGGCGAGGATCGTGGCGTAGCGGTGGGTGCGCTGGGCGATGCCCTTCAGTCCCTCGGGGCCGTGGTAGACGGCGTACATGCCGGCCATGACGGCGAGCAGCACCTGGGCGGTGCAGATGTTGCTGGTGGCCCTCTCGCGGCGGATGTGCTGCTCACGGGTCTGGAGGGCGAGACGGTAGGCCTTGTTGCCGTCCGCGTCCACGGAGACGCCGACCAGGCGGCCGGGCAGGCTGCGGGCGAACTTCTCGTGCACCGCCATGTAGCCGGCGTGCGGGCCGCCGAAGCCCATCGGCACGCCGAAGCGCTGGGTCGTGCCGACGGCGATGTCCGCGCCCAGCTCGCCGGGGGACTTCAGCAGGGTGAGGGCGAGCAGGTCGGCGGCGACGGTGACCAGCGCGCCCAGCTCGTGCGCCTGGTCGATGACCGGCTTGAGGTCGCGTACGGCGCCGGAGGCGCCGGGGTACTGCAGGAGCACGCCGTTGATCTCGCGCTCGGCGATCTCGGCGGGGATGCCGTCGCTGAGGTCGGCGACGACGACCTCGACGCCGGTCGGCTCGGCGCGGGTCTCGATGACGGCGATGGTCTGCGGCAGCGCGTCCGCGTCGACCAGGAAGAGGCCCTTCTTGTTCTTGCCCATGCGCCGGGACAGCGCCATGGCCTCGGCGGCGGCGGTGCCCTCGTCCAGGAGGGAGGCGCCGGAGGTCGGCAGGCCGGTGAGGTCGGCGACCATGGTCTGGAAGTTCAGCAGCGCCTCGAGCCGGCCCTGCGAGATCTCCGGCTGGTACGGCGTGTACGCGGTGTACCAGGCGGGGTTCTCCATGACGTTGCGCAGGACGACGGGCGGGGTGAACGTGCCGTAGTAACCGAGGCCGATCATCGAGCCGAGGACCTGGTTGCGGTCGGCGAGGGAACGCAGTTCGGCCAGCACCTCGGCCTCGGTGCGGGCGCCCGGCAGGTCGAGCTTGTCGGCGTTCTTGATCACATCCGGCACCGCGGCGGCGGTCAGCTCGTCGAGCGAGCCGTAACCGACCTGCGCGAGCATCTTAGCCCGCGCCTCCTGGTCGGGCCCGATGTGGCGCTGCTCGAAGGGAATGCCCTGTTCGAGCTCGGAGAGCGGAATGCGCTGGGCGGTCATTGCGGAGGCCTCCTGGTCTGACGCGACCTTCGAGGGACACCACGGCTCGGGTGCCCCGACGGCCTCCCCCTCTGTCATCTCAACCTGAGAGCTTCACCGGACCGCCCGAGGGCACCCGGTTTTCACCGTCGGTGAGAGCGGCATCCGTCGACACCCGCTCTGCTTTCCAGAGTGACCTCGTCCGTGCGGTACAGGGGCCTGAGAGATTCCGGGGAGGATTTGCTCCTTCGGCGCCTCCGGTGGTGGAGGACTCTCCCGCACGGGGTCAGCAGCCGTTTGCCAGGGTACCAGCGGGTGTCACGAGGCGGGCTCGAGTGGCCGCCGTCCCGATTGTGCTCTTTCGTAGTGCTTACGAATGAGTTGCGACCTAGTGGAGGGACCGTGCAGACCGACATCGATCCGCGCAACCTGATCGGCCGCAAGGCGTTCGACCGGAACGGCACCAAGATCGGCACGGTGGACGAGGTCTACCTCGACGACGCGACCGGTGTGCCGGAGTGGGCCGCCATACGCACCGGCCTGTTCTCCCGGGACGCCTTCGTGCCGCTCGAGCCCAGCCAACTGGTCGGCGGTGAACTGCACGTCCCCTTCGACCGGGCCCTCATCAAGGAGGCCCCCGACTTCGGCGTCGGCCGCCACCTCTCCCCCGAGCAGGAACTCCAGCTCTACCACCACTACGGCCTCGACGTGGCGCCTCCCCCCGCCCTCCCGGACCGCGACTTCGGCAAGCTCGCGGGATCCGGTTCCGAGGAAAGCTGAGAGCGAGCGGCGTCCCACCGCCCGCTATCCGGACCGGGCCCCGCCGGCCACCGAGGACGCGTTGCCGGTGGTGGCGTCCGGTCTTCGCCGCACCAGCGGAAGCGGATCCGCCGGTTCCAGGTCCGGGTCGTCGACACGGAAGGTCCGCACCCGCCCCGGCGCGGAGTCGGGCGTCTCGAAACGGACGGTGACCCGGCCGAGGCCGCTGCCCTGGACCCAGCCGTGCCCGAACTCGGTGTGCCGTACGTCGTGGCCCGCCGGCCAGTGCCGCTCGGCGGGGGCCGGCTGCTCCGGCGCCGCCTCGGCCGCGGGCTCCTCCTCAGGGCTGTCCACCCGCGCGCCGGCCGCCTGGGCGAAGAGGTCCTCCTGCGTGTAGTCGGCGAGCCCGGACACGCCCACACCGAGCAGCCGCACCCCGCCCGTGGTGTCCACCGAGTCCAGCAGCCGGGCCGCCGCCTCCCGCACCACCGCCGGGTCGTCGGTGGGCCCGCGCAGCGTCTCGGAGCGGGTCAGCGTGGAGAAGTCGTAGCGCCGCACCTTCAGCACGATGGTGCGGCCCGACAGCCCGGCCCCGCGCAGCCGCCGTACGCACCGGTCGGCGAGCCGCTGCACCTCCAGGCCCACCCGCAGCCGGTCGTGGATGTCCACGTCGTAGGTGTCCTCGACCGACACCGACTTCGCCTCGCGCTCGGCGACCACGGGCCGCTCGTCGTGCGCCAGCGCCATGGCGTGCAGCGCCTGCCCGTGCGCCTTGCCCAGCAGCCGTACGAGCTCGTCCTCACCCGCCTCGGCCAGCTCGTCGACCGTGTGGATCCCGGCCCGCCGCAGGTGGTCGCCCGTCGCCGGGCCCACGCCGGGCAGCGTCCGCACCGACATGGGGCCCAGCAGGGCCCGCTCGGTGCCGGGCTCGATGAGGACCAGCCCGTCGGGCTTTGCCTGCTCGGAGGCGATCTTCGCGAGCATCTTGGAGGCGGCCAGGCCCACCGAGCCCGTCAGGCCGGTGACGGCCCGTATGTCGGCGCGCAGCCGGGCCCCGGCCAGCCGGGCGGAATCGGCGTCCCAGGCCGCTTCCCCGGCCTCCAGGTCCACGAACGCCTCGTCCAGGCTGAGCGGCTCCACCAGCGGCGACAGCGCCCGCAGCAGCCCCATCACCTGCTCGCTGATGGACCGGTAGAAGCCGAAGCGCGGCACGAGGTACGCGGCGTTCGGAGCCAGCCGCCGCGCCTGGGCCATCGGCATCGCCGAGTGGACACCGAAGACCCGTGCCTCGTACGACGCGGTGGCCACGACCCCGCGCGGCCCGAGCCCGCCCACGATGACGGCCTTCCCGCGCAGGCTCGGCTTGGACGCCTGCTCCGCCTGGGCGAAGAAGGCATCCATGTCGAGATGCAGGATGGTCGGCGCGCTTCTCACACCTCCGATGCTGCACCACACCACTGACAACACCCCGGAACGGGACCCGCCCCGGCGTCAGGGACCCCGCAGCCCAGGCGCCACGTATGACGCGACGTCCGGCACGGCCGAGGCCCGTGGGCCGCTCAGACCGCCCGGTTGCGTCGTCGGGCGAGTTCGTCGCCGGGATTGTGGCCCACCAGGGTCTCGCCGGTGTCGACGCGCTCGCCGTGCAGCTGGGACAGCGCGCTCTCCACGTCGCGCCACACCACGCCGACGGCGATGCCGAAGATGCCCTGGCCGCCCTGGAGCAGGGCGTGGACCTCGTCGGGCGAGGTGCACTCGTAGACCGTGGCGCCGTCGCTCATCAGCGTCATGCGCTCCAGGTCACGGAAGCCGCGCTCGCGCAGGTGCTGGACGGCCGTACGGATGTTCTGCAGCGACACCCCGGTGTCGAGGAACCGCTTGACGATCTTCAGGACGACGACGTCACGGAAGCTGTACAACCGCTGCGTGCCGGACCCGTGGGCGGGCCGCACGCTCGGCTCGACCAGGCCCGTGCGCGCCCAGTAGTCCAGTTGCCGGTAGGTGATGCCGGCGGCCGCGCAGGCCGTCGGACCGCGGTAGCCGATCTGCTCGGACGCCATGGACGCCGCCCCCTTGCTGCTCGGCACGACCGTGGGCCGCTGCGGAGCGTGATCGGCCGTGCTGACGTGATGGGGGTAGCCCATGCTCGAGCGGAGCCGAGAGCCCGGAGGAGGGTACGGACCCATTCCCCCGGCCTCACGACCGGGGGCACCCCCAGCCGTACCGTCGCCGCTGCTTCTCACGCCGACCTCCGTCCTTGACCTGCCTCCTCGACGGTAGGCAGTCACCGGGGGTGCGTCAACGATCGCCACACTCGGCACGCCGAGTGATAATCACCCTACGAGTGGTTTCCCGTGCCCCGTCGTGGGGAAAGGCTAGCGGAATGCCACGCGGGGAACGGCCGAGCACTCCCGGTGGCCGGTGGCATATGTCGGCGTTTCACTGCCTGCCGGGTCCCGCCCCGCGACCAGCGCCTGCCGGAGCCGGGGGCCCGAACCTCACTGGTTGCTGGTGCCGAAGTCCTCCGGCGAGATCTGGTCGAGGAACTCGCGGAACTTCTCCACCTCGTCCTCCTGCTCGTCCGGGATCGCGATGCCCGCGTCGTCGAGCACCGTGTCACTGCCGTAGATCGGCGTGCCGGTGCGCAGCGCCAGCGCTATGGCATCGGACGGACGAGCACTGACCTCGACCCCGCTCGCGAAGACCAGCTCCGCGTAGAAGACGCCCTCACGCAGATCCGTGATGCGCACTTCCGTGAGCTCCTGGCCGACGGCCTCCAGCACATCCTTGAACAGGTCATGGGTCAGCGGACGCGCGGGGGCCATCCCCTGCTGGGCGAAGGCGATGGCCGTAGCCTCCCCCGGCCCGATCCAGATGGGGAGGTAGCGGTCGCCCCCCACTTCACGCAGGAGCACGATCGGCTGGTTGGAGGGCATCTCGACCCGGACACCTACGACATCGAGCTCGTTCACACAGCAACCCTAGGCCGTGCCCGGGATGTTTGGGTAGTCGGGCCGGAAACGGGAGGCCGATCCGGCCGCCGCGGCTGGTACCGGGTCGGAGTGGCCGGTTCAGGGCAGTCGCACACCGAGCGCGGTCTGCACCAGCGCCGCGTGCAGCCTCACCGTCAGCGCCGCCAGCTCCTTCGTACGGGCCTCGGCATGGGCTCGGGTCTGCGGATTGCGATGACGCCGCAGCGGGGCCACCACCTGGTCGACGAGCCCGGCCTCCCGGTCGGCGGCCCCCTTCATCACCCTCAGGTGACGGGGTTCGATCCCGAACCGCCCCAGCTCACGGACCAGCGAGGCGACAGTGACCGCCTCCGCGTCGTAAGCGCCGTCCTCCACCGGAGTGACCAGCCCGTACGACTCCCACTCCTGGAGGACCTCCTCGTCGATCTCCGCGGCGGCGAGCAGCTCGGCCCGGCCGATCCGGGCCGCCGCGGGCGTCTCGACGGGCGCCGGCACGGCCTCGCCGTCACGCTGCCGGCCGAGCACCGGCAGCGACACGGCCTCACCGCGCTCCACCGCGTCCAGATACTCGCGGATCACCTTCAACGGCAGGTAGTGGTCCCGCTGCAGTCTCAGCACGCGGGCGAGGCGCTCGACGTCGTCCGGACTGAACTTCCGATACCCCGAGGGGGTACGCCGCGGCTCGACGAGGCCCTCCGACTCCAGGAAACGGATCTTGGAGATGGTGACCTCGGGAAACTCCTCGCGCAGCACGTTCAGCACGCTGCCGATGCTCATCAGCCCACTGTCCGCGGCGGTGGTGCCGTGCCCGGCACCACCGCTCGGTGTTTGAAGCATGGACCTTCCCTGGGATCTCCCCGGACGAGTCCGGGGAGGGTCAGTAGCCCTGTCGGCTCGAGTAGAAGACCAGCCGGTACTTGCCGATCTGCACCTCGTCGCCGTTGGACAGAGCGACCTGGTCGATCCGCTCCCGGTTGACGTACGTGCCGTTCAGGCTGCCGACGTCGGCCACCGTGAACGACCCGTCCGGGCCGCGACGGAACTCCACGTGGCGGCGCGAGACCGTCACGTCGTCCAGGAAGATGTCGCTCTGCGGATGACGCCCGGCCGTGGTCAGCTCGCCGTCCAGGAGGAAGCGGCTGCCCGAGTTCGGCCCGCGGCGCACCACCAGCAGGGCGGAACCGACCGGCAGCGCGTCGACGGCCGCCTGCGCCTCCGGAGACAGCATCGGCGTCTGACCGGTGGCCTCGGCGTCGTAGGCCTCCAGACCGGAGATGGAGATCGTGGAGGTCGTCTCCGACGCGCGCTCCGGCACCGCGCCCGGCCGCAGCGGGGCACCGCAGTTGGAGCAGAAACGGCTGTTCTCCGCGTTGCGGTGGCCGCACCTCGTACAGACCAGGGCCGACATGGACGGATCCTCCTGCCGCGGCTGCCCCGTCGGGGCTGGGGACGCGTACGGGCCGGCGGCAAACCCTCCACCCGTACCTGAGGTTGACGGTTGGCCGAAACCTATGCCGCCTGCCTGGGCAGGGTCAACCGACGGCGCGCCCGGTGCGCCGGAAATGTCACCCGACCCCGGGACCTGGTCGCGGAACAGCGGACGCTGACCTTCCGCGTCGGGCTGTGCGCGATGACGGGCGGTCGCATTGTCGCCGCCCTCTCGCGCGCTCTTGCCGAACAACTTCGCAAACAACTTCACGGGCGATTCCCCTTGACCGAAACAGACCCGCCCGTGGGGCAGGACGAACCCTGACTGCATACACCGGTCGACCCGGACATCTTCACAACGTCCGTATCCACCAGACAGTTTCCACCACGCACCACCCAATCGGTGCGCCGACCCCCCGCAACCTCATGCCCCTGCCGGACGACCGCCATGCACCCCCGGTTCACTGGGAGGACGACCGAGCGTAGTCAGGCTGCTTCGCCGCTCGCAAGGCGTCCACGACGATCTTGTCCGATCGCTCGACGGTCACGGTGGCCTGCTCCTTCTCGAGGGTCTGCACCACGCCCCCCGGGATGTTGAGCGCCGGCTCCAGGTCCTGCGGCTTGCCGATGACCTTGAAACGATAGGGCGCGTTGATCTTGTTCCCGTCGACGTCCACGCTCTTGCCGGAGTCCGTCAGATAGGTGCTCGCCACCACCCTGACGCCGTTGACCTGGATGGCCTCCGCACCGGCCGCGCGCAGCTCCTGTATCGCGTCCAGCAGCATGTCCGCCCGGACCGTCCCCTTCGTGTCCTCGATCGTCATCGTGATGCCTGGTCCCTGCGCGGCCACCGTGCCCGCCAGAATGCCGAGTTGCCTCTCCTTCTCGACCGTCTGCCTGCGGGCCTCCTCGGCCTGGTCCGAGCTGTTCTCCAGCTCCTGACGCTGCTTGTCGAGACCCTGCTTCTCGTCCTCAAGACGCTGAGTACGGTCGTCGAGTTCATCGAGGATGCGCACAAGATCCTCCTGCCGGGCACCGCGCAGCGCACTGTCACTGTCGCTGTTGGAGGCGACCTGGACCGCGAGACCGAAGCCCAGGCCGAACAGCAGCAGCGCGACGACGAGTTGGGCCCGGGTGAAGCGCGGCGGCCACAGGCCCTTGCCCAGCCGCTGACGACCGGTGAGCTGGGGAGCGGACTCCTCCTCGGTGCCCTCCGCGGCTCCGGGAACCTGCGCGGGGACCTCCGCGGGCAGTTCCTTGCGGAGCCGGTTCTCCCTCTGGTCCTCCCGCTCCTCGCCCGGCTCGTCCCGGTTCGCGCCGGACTCGTTCTCCGGCAGTTCGTCCTTGTGGTTCATCGGTCTCACGCCCGGAACACGTGCCGTCGGATCGCGGCGGCGTTGGAGAAGATGCGGATGCCGAGGACCACCACGACCCCCGTGGACAGCTGGGCGCCCACGCCCAACTTGTCGCCCAGGAACACGATCAGCGCGGCGACGACCACGTTCGACAGGAACGACACCACGAACACCTTGTCGTCGAAGATCCCGTCGAGCATGGCCCGCAGCCCGCCGAAGACGGCGTCCAGCGCCGCGACGACGGCGATCGGCAGATAAGGCTCGACAACCGCCGGAACCTCGGGCCGGACCAACAGGCCGGCCACCACTCCCACGACGAGGCCCAGTACGGCGATCACGATGTGCCCTTCTCAGTGCTCGGCTGTGCGGTACGTACGATCACACTCGGTGCGGCGGGCAGCCGGAGGTCGCCCTCCACGGAGATGCTCGTCCGGATGCCGTAGTTGTCCTGGAGGGCGTGCAGGTACAGCCCGTCGGGGCTGTCCTGGAACCGGGTGCTCAGCCGTTGCCCGTCCCCCACCGCGAGCACCGTGTACGGCGGCACCAGCGGTTTGTTGTCGACCAGTATGGCGTCGCCGGCCGCCCTGATCGCGGACAGGGCGGTCAACCGCTGCCCGTTGACGGAGACCGCCTCGGCCCCCGACTGCCACAGCCCGTTCACGACGCGCTGCATGTCCCGGTCGCGCACCCTGCCCGTGTCCGAGAAGCCCGACGTCTCGCGCGGGTTGCCGCCGCCCCCGCCCGTGGCGGCCTCCTTGGCGTCGTCCACGACGAGTTTCACCCCGGGTCCGTGCACCGCGGTGGCGCCCGCCAGGATCCCCACCAGGTCGGCCCGGCTGTTTCCGCCGCTCTCCCTGAGCGCCTGCCGCTGCCGCTCGCTCACGTCGCCACGGAGTTTGTCGACATCTCGCTCGAGCTTGTCGGCCGCCGCCGTCTCACGGTCGATGCGGTCGATCAGCTCCTGGCGCTCCTTGGCGACCGTCGGGGCCGCCACGCGCGCCTGCGCCGCTCCCACGGTCACCACCAGCGCCGCCAGCACCAGGCCGACCGCCAGTCCCAGCCGCGCCCGGAGGGTTTTGGGCAGACCGCCCTCACCAGCGGCCTTCTTCCGTGCGGCGGCCTCGGCATAGCCGTCGTCGAGGCTGTGGTCCATGACGTTGGTGATCAACGACATGGACGCATCCGGACGGGAAGGCCGCGTGGGGGTGCTCCGAACGGGGGGTTGCTGCGGCATGCCGCACATCGTCGCATGCAGGGGCCGAGTCCTCCGAATGACCCCACCGGCGTGCCGGACAGGCCCCCTTGGGGGCACTTGTCCGGCACGCCCGCGTGCTGTCCGTTTTATCGCCCTGTGTCACCGTCCGGTCGTGGCGTCCGGACGGTCCTGCCTCTGCGGTCCGCTACCGTCCCGCGCTGTCGACGACCGCCGACCACTCGTCGAGCAGGGCCTGCGCGGAGGCGTCGTCGGGACCCTCGGCCCACAGGTGGGTGACCGCCTCGGCCGGGTCGGGCAGCACCATGACCCAGCGCCCGTCGGTTTCCACGACCCGCACACCGTCCGTCGTGTCGACGAAACGCTCTCCCGCCGCCTCGACGACCCGGCGCATCACCAGGCCCTTCACCGCCCACGGCGTGGCCAGGTCGCGCTTGAGGACATGGGCGCGCGGGATCCGGGCGTCGATCTGGCTGAGGGTCAGCTGGGTTCGCGCGACCAGCCCGATCAGCCGTACGAAGGCCGCCGTGCCGTCGTAGACGCTGCTGAACTCCGGGACGATGAACCCGCCCTTGCCGTCGCCACCGAAGATCGTCCCCTCCTCGCCGCCGACCCGTGTCAGGTCGTCGGGCGAGGTCGTCGTCCACTCGACCTGGGTGCCGTGGTAGGCGGCCACCTGCTCGGCGATGCGGGTGGTCGTCACCGGCAGTGCGACCCGGCCGCTGCGACGCTCGGCGGCGACCAGGTCGAGCATCACCAGCAGCGCCCGGTCGTCCTCGATGATGCGGCCCTTCTCGTCGACGAGCGACAGCCGCTCTCCGACCGGGTCGAACCGCACCCCGAACGCGGCCCCGGAGGACGCCACGATCTCGCCGAGCCGCACCAGCCCCTTTCGGCGCATGTCCTCGCTCTCCGTCGGCCGGGACTCGTCGAGACCGGGGTTGATGGTCAGCGAGTCGACACCGAGCTTGCCGAGCAGGCTGGGCAGGACCAGGCCGGCGCTGCCGTTCGAGGCGTCCACGACGACTTTGAGACCCGCCTCGCCGATACCGTTCGTGTCGACGTTGCGCAGGAGTGACCCGGTGTACGAGTCGAAGACGCTGGACGGGAAGTAAAGGTCGCCGATTTCGCCAGGGAACGCGCGCCGGTACTCCTGGCGGGCGAAGACCCGGTCGAGCTTGCGCTGGCCGCCCTGCGACAGATCGGCGCCCTGTCCGTCGAAGAACATGATGTCGACGGAGTCCGGTACTCCAGGAGTGGTCCGGATCATGATGCCACCGGCGCTGCCGCGTGCGGTCTGCTGCCTGGCCACCGGCAGCGGCACGTTCTCCAGGTCTCGTACGTCGATGGCGCTGGCCTGGAGGGCCGAGATGACCGCCCGCTTGAGCGCACGCGCGCCACGGGAGTGGTCACGTGCCGTGGTGACCGTGGAGCCCTTCTTCAACGTCGTCGCGTAGGCGCCGGCGAGGCGTACGGCGAGTTCCGGCGTGATCTCCACATTCAGGATGCCGGAGACACCGCGGGCACCGAACAGATGCGCCTGCCCCCTGGACTCCCAGATCACCGAGGTGTTGACGAAGGCACCCGCCTCGATGGTCTTGAACGGGTAGACCCGCACATTGCCCTGGACGATCGATTCCTCACCGATCAGGCACTCGTCACCGATGACCGCGCCGTCCTCGATCCGCGCCGCGCGCATGATGTCGGTGTTCTTGCCGACGACGCAGCCACGCAGGTTGCTGTGCTGCCCGATGTACACGTTGTCGTGCACGACGGCCTTGTGCAGGAAGGCACCGCTCTTCACGACGACGTTCGAGCCGACCACCGTGTGCTCACGGATCTCCGCGCCGGCCTCCACCTTGGCGTAGTCGCCGATATAGAGGGGGCCGCGCAGTTCGGCGTCGGGATGCACCTCGGCGCCCTCGGCGACCCAGACACCCGGTGAGATCTCGAAGCCGTCCAGCTGGACGTCCACCTTGCCTTCGAGGACGTCCGCCTGCGCCTTGACGTAGCTCTCGTGGGTGCCGACGTCCTCCCAGTAGCCCTCGGCGACATAGCCGTAAATCGGCTTGCCTTCCTTCATCAGCTGGGGGAAGACGTCACCGGACCAGTCGACGGGAACGTCGGCCTCGACGTAGTCGAAGACCTCCGGTTCCATGACGTAAATGCCCGTGTTCACCGTGTCGGAGAAGACCTGGCCCCAGGTCGGCTTCTCGAGGAAACGCTCGACCTTGCCCTCTTCGTCGACGATGGTGATGCCGAATTCCAGCGGATTGGGCACGCGCGTGAGACACACGGTGACCATCGAACCCTTTTCCTTGTGGAACCGGATCAGATCCGTGAGGTCGAAGTCGGTCAGCGCATCGCCGGAGATCACCAGGAAGGCATCGTCCTTCAACGCCTCTTCGGCGTTCTTGACGCTTCCGGCGGTACCGAGTGGCTTCTCCTCATTGGCATAGGTGAGCTCCATGCCGAGCTCTTCACCGTCACCGAAGTAGTTCTTGACCAACGAGGCCAAGAACTGGACTGTGACGACGGTCTCATTCAGACCATGCCTTTTGAGCAGCCGCAGCACATGCTCCATGATCGGCCGGTTGGCCACCGGCAGGAGCGGCTTGGGCATGCTCGAGGTCATTGGGCGAAGGCGCGTGCCTTCGCCTCCGGCCATCACGACGGCCTTCATGTCGGAAGCGTCCTCCTCCAAGAGACGACGATCTAGCCGACTTCACCCGTCCTGATTGTCCCGCACTTTTCCGAAGCGGGCCATCGGAGCCACTGCGGCTGCCGGAATGGGCGAGCTCAGTCGGCCATGGCGTCCGCCCGGACCAGTCGGCGGACCTGCACCACGTAGAGAACTCCTGCCCACCAGTAGAGGGTTGTACCCCATCCGGCGAACGCCCATCCGAAAACGGCGGCGAGTGACGGGATCCATCCGCTTCCATCGCTGAGCAGAAGCAACGGGAACGCGTACATCAGGTTGAACGTGGCGGCCTTCCCCAAGAAGTTCACCTGGGGCGGGGGGTAGCCGTGACGCCGGAGAACGCCCACGGCCACCAGCAGCATCAATTCGCGTGCCAGGAGAACCGCGGTCAGCCAGACCGGCAGAATCTCACGCCAGGTGAGGCCGACGAGGGTGGAAAGCACGTAGAGGCGGTCGGCCGCCGGGTCGAGCAGCCGGCCCAGGCTGCTGATCTGGTTCCAGCGCCGCGCCAGCTTGCCGTCCAGGTAGTCGCTGACGCCGCTGAGCGCGAGGACCAGCAGGGCCCACCCGTCGCTCTTGGGCCCTCCGAACTCCGGCCTGAGGATCAACCACAGGAAAAGGGGCACGCCAAGGAGCCGCGCCATGCTGAGGATGTTCGGAATGGTGAGGACCCGGTCCGTCTGGACTCGGGTCTCCTGGACCTCCACGCGGGGGCCTCCTGGTCAAACGTAACGACGATGCGTCCTGACCCTACCTCAACGCAAAAAAGCTCTGGCTCCTGGGCTGTGCTGCCCAGGAGCCAGAGCTCCAAGAGTTGTTCGGCGGTGTCCTACTCTCCCACAGGGTCCCCCCTGCAGTACCATCGGCGCTGTGAGGCTTAGCTTCCGGGTTCGGAATGTAACCGGGCGT